>DATCYZ010000035.1:0-24561 GCA_036526195.1 Burkholderiales bacterium | reverse complement strand
GGGCCGTCGGTGCCGTGGTAGCCCGCGTCGCCGCCGCCGATGCGGCGCTCGCTCTTCCTGAAGTAGGGCAGCACGTCCTCGTAGCCCCAGCCGCGGTTGCCCTGTTCGGCCCAGAGGTCGAAGTCGGCGCGCTGGCCGCGGTTGTAGATGTGGCCGTTGATCGAACCCGAGCCGCCGAGCGTCTTGCCGCGCGCATGGTCGATGGCGCGGCCGCCGAGGCCCGGGCTGCCCGCGCCTTTGTACATCCAGTTGATCGCCGGGTTCTTCAGCGTGTAGAGCACCCCGGCCGGGATGTGGATGAACGGGTTGCGGTCCGGCGGGCCCGCCTCGAGCACGCAGACGCTGTGGCGGCCGCTCTCCGAGAGGCGCCCGGCGATGACGCAGCCGGCGGTGCCGGCGCCGATGATGAGGACGTCGCAGGTTTCTTCGGTCATGGGGCGGGATGGTATGTCAGGGCGGGGCGGGTCGGTGCCCTGCGTAAAGGGGTCTGACCCCTTTTTGCTTGGGCGACAAGTTGATAGGCTAGGGACTCATGGCACGCCACAATCCACCCCATCCGGGCGAGTTCATCACCGAGGTCTACCTCGAGCCGAACAAGCTGAGCGGCCGCGAGCTTGCGTCGAAGCTGGCGGTGGCCGCCTCGACCCTGAATCGCATCCTCACCGGGTCCAGCGGCATCAGCCCCGAGATGGCACTGCGCCTGTCGAAGGCGCTGGGCCGGTCGCCCGAGAGCTGGCTGGCGATGCAGTACAACTATGACCTCTGGCAAGCGAGGCGGCACGTGAAGCTGGCCGACGTCGGGCGGGTCAAGCTCACGGCGGCCTAAGGTGGTTTGGTGACAAATGGGGTCTGACCCCTTTTTTCGATATGAAGCTCACTGTTGAGCAGGAACAGGAGGATGACGGACGCTGGCTGGCGGAAGTCCCGCAGCTTCCTGGCGTCCTTGCCTATGGCGCGACCGGGCGCGAGGCCGCGGCAAAGGCCGAGGCGCTGGCGTTTCAGGTAATTGCCGAGCAAATTGAGCAGGACCTTGCGAAAGGGGTCTGACCCCTTTTCGTTGCGAGCGAGCCGCGCGGGCGGAGGCGTAGAATGCCCACGGCTCAGGGAGGCGACAGTCATGTCGAACGCACTGAAGGAACTGGAGAAGAAAGTTGGGTCTCTGACGGCGAACGAGCGTGCTCAGCTTGCGGAATTTCTCCTGGCGTCGATTCAGGAACCGCAGCTTGCTGAGATTGAGACGGCGTGGGATCGCGAGATCGAGGCGCGCGCTGCGGCCTACGACCGCGGCGAAACGCAAACGATCTCGGCCGAGGACGTGTTTGCCGAGGCACGGCGTCTCGCGCGTTGAAGCACGCGCGGTTCATCGCCGCGGCACGACTGGAGTTCCTGGCCGAGGGCATCGTCATCTTCGCCGTCGCGCATCATTCCCGGCATCCCTTCTATTGGCGCCCACGCACGCGTGATCGCTGACGAAACCGTGTCTCGTGGCACCAATAATGGGGTCTGACCCCTTTTCCCCGGACGCCATCGCCGCCACGCGCCACTGGGTGCAGACCCTGGTCGTCGGCGAGAACCTCTGCCCGTTCGCCGGCCGCGAACTGGAGAACGACCGCGTGCGCTTCACGGTGACGGACGCACACGACGAGGAAACGCTGCTCGAGGCGCTCAAGGCCGAGATGGACCGCCTCGACGCCGAGCCGGGCATCGAGACCACGCTCCTCATCCACCCGCACGCGCTGGAGGACTTCCTCGACTACAACGACTTCCTCGCTCTCGCCGACGCGCTCCTGGTCGAGTCGAAGCGCGAAGGCGTGTACCAGGTGGCGAGCTTCCACCCCGGCTACCGCTTCGCCGGCACCGGCGAGGACGACGCGGAGAACTACACCAACCGCTCGCCCTACCCGATGCTGCACATCTTGCGCGAGGCGAGCGTCGAGCGGGCGGTCGAGGGCCACCCGGACATTGAGGCCGTGCCATCGCGTAACATCGGGCGCATGAACGAACTCGGACGCAACCACCTGCAGGCGCTGCTCGATGCCTGCCTGAAGACGAAATGAAGCGCGGCCTCCTCGCGCTGGCCTTGCTCGCGATCGCGCCCACCGCCGTGGCGCAGGCGCCGGTGCCGACGCTCTGCGCCGCCGGCGAGCAGGTGATCTTTTCCTGCGCGACGACGCGCAAGCGCATCGTCTCGCTCTGCGCCACGGGCCCGCTGTCGAAGACCGCCGGCACGCTGCAGTACCGCTTCGGCAACACCGAGCGCGAGGTGGAACTCGCCTGGCCGGTGCCGGTGGCGCACCCGACCGGCTACTTCGTCTCCGGCACCGTCACCACCTCGGGCGGCGGCGGGGCGTACATCAAGTTCACCCACGAGGGCGACGCCTACGCGGTCTACACCGGCACCGGCCGCGGCTGGGAGAAGGCCGGCCTGCTGGTCACGCGCAGCGGCCGGATGATCGGCTCGCAGCCCTGCGACAAGCCGGTGAGCTCCGAGATCGGCCCCGACCTCTTCGAGCGGGCCGGCATCGGGCGCGATCCGCGCGCCTTCGAGTTCGAGATTCCCTGAGCCGCGATGCGCGGGTGAGCGATTTCGAGGAACTGGACTACCGCGACACGCCGCTCGGGGCGATCAGCCTGCGCCGGCGCGCCGAGCCGCGGCTCGAGGGCCGCATCCTGTACGAGGTCAAGCTGGGCGAGGAATTCCTCATGTCCAGCCTGTTTCCCGAGGCCGAGATCCAGCTGGCGAAGCTCGGCCTCGAGGCGCTCGGCGGCAGGGACCTCGACGTGGTGGTGGGCGGACTGGGCCTGGGCTACACCGCGGCCGCGGCGCTCGAATTCGCCTCGGTGCGATCGCTTCGGGTGATCGAGGTGATGACGGCGGTGATCGACTGGCACCGCAAGGGTCTGGTGCCGCTTGGCAGGACGCTCTGTTCGGATGCGCGCTGCACGTTCGCGCAGGCCGACTTCTTCGCGCTCGCGATGGACCCGGATTGCGGCTTCGATGCGGCGCGCCCGGCCGCGCGCGCGCATGCGCTGCTGCTCGACATCGACCATTCGCCGGGCCGCTGGCTGAATCCCGGCAACGGCGCCTTCTACACCGCGGCGGGGCTGGCGCGCGTCGCCGCCAAGCTGCACCCCGGCGGGCTCTTCGGCCTGTGGTCGGACGATCCGCCGGAGGCCGACTTCGTTCGGCTGCTCGATTCGGTGTTCCGCGGCACCGAGGCGCGCGTGGTCGATTTCCCGAACCCGTACACCGGCGGCACCGCCTCGAACACGGTGTACCTTGCGCGTACGCGTACATGAGCGCGCGTGCGAATCATTCGACCCATGCGGGCCATTTGCCAAAAGGCCGGCAAGGGCGCATGTGTAGAGGGTTCCGGTGTCCGGAACCTTCGAACAACCACCCGCGGCGGACCATGATGAACGCAGCACAGATCGAAAGACTCAGGCAGGCGATGCTTGCCACCCGCGCCGAACTCGAGGCGTCCGACGCCGGCGCGAAGGGCGAGACGCAACCGGTCGAACTGGATCAATCCAGCGTCGGCCGGCTGACGCGCATGAACGCGCTGCAGGGCCACGAGATGGCGCTCGAGGAAGCGCGCCGCCGCCAGCAGCAGCGCGCCGAGATCGACGGCGCGCTGCGCCGCATCGAGGCGGGCGAGTACGGCAACTGCTTCGTCTGCGGCGAAGCGATCGACACGCGCCGGCTCGAAGTCGCGCCGGCCACCACGCGCTGCGTGAAGTGCAAGGACGCGCAGGGCGGCTGAACCGTTCCCCGACCCGGAGGCGAGGCCATGACGCTCGAGACCGCAAGACAGTTCTTCCTCTGGTGCCTGCTGGTCAACTACGGCATCCTGGTGCTGTGGGCGTTCGCCATCCTCTTCGCGCGCGACCAGGTGCGCCGCCTGCACGGGCGCTGGTTCCGCCTGACGGACGAACAGTTCGACCTGCTCCACTATGGCGGCATGGGGCTGTACAAGCTGCTCATCTTCGTCTTCAACCTCGCGCCGTGGATCGCGCTGACGGCAATCCGCTGAGCGCTGCGCCGGGCGGGCGGCGGATTCGGTAGACTCGGCGCCATGAACGCGCTCGCGAAACTTCTCGGTACCGAAGTGCCGCTCATCCAGGCGCCGATGGCCGGGGTGCAGCTCTCGGCGCTCGCCGTGGCGGTGTCGAATGCCGGCGGCCTCGGCTCGCTGCCCTGCGCCATGCTGAGCCCGGAATCGATGGCCAAGGAGCTTGCCGCGCTGCGCGCGGGCACCGACAAGCCGTTCAACGTGAACTTCTTCTGCCACGCGCCGCCCGCGCCCGACGCGGCACGCGAGGCGGCGTGGCGCGAGGCGCTCGCGCCGTTCTTCGCCGAGTTCGGCATCGACCCGGCATCGATTCCCGAGGGGCCGGGGCGCGCGCCGTTCAGCGCCGCCACCGCCGCGGTGCTCGAGGCCTTCCCGCCGAAGGTGGTGAGCTTTCATTTCGGCCTGCCGGCGCCAGAGTTGCTCGCGCGCGTGAAGCGCCTCGGTGCGAAGGTGCTCGGCTCGGCGACCACCGTGGCCGAGGCGCGCTGGCTGGAGGCGCACGGCGCGGACGCGGTGATCGCGCAGGGCGTGGAGGCGGGCGGGCATCGCGGCATGTTCCTCACCGACGACCTGACGACGCAGGTGGGGACGCTCGCGCTGGTGCCGCAGGTCGTCGCGGCCGTGAAACTGCCGGTGATCGCCGCCGGCGGCATCGCCGATGCCGCGGGCGTGCGCGCCGCGATGGCGCTCGGCGCTTCCGGCGTGCAGGTCGGCACCGCCTTCCTGCTCTGCCCGGAGGCGATCACCAGCGCGCTGCACCGCGCGGCGCTGGCCTCCGAGGCGGCGCTGCACACCGCGCTCACCAACGTGTTTACCGGACGTCCGGCGCGCGGCATCGTCAACCGCATCATTCGCGAACTCGGCGGCATGAGCGCGGCGGCGCCGGCGTTCCCGCTCGCCACCGGGGCGATCGGCCCCTTGCGCGCGAAGGCCGAGGCCGCGGGCTCGGGCGACTTCTCCCCGCTGTGGTCGGGGCAGAACGCGAGCGGCTGCAAGGCGCTGCCCGCGGCCGAGCTGACGCGCGCGCTGGCCGGGGGCTTCTGAACATCATGGCGCCCTGGCTGATTCCCGCGCTCAAGGCCGTGCTGCCGCACATCGGCACCATCATCACGGCGGCGAAGCCGGTGTTCACGCGCAAGACCGATGCCGCCGGGTCCGATGCGACGCCGCTGCCGCAGCAGCAGATCGAGGAACTGCAGGCCGCGGCGGCGCAGAATGCCACCCACGTTCGGGAACTCGCCGGGCAGCTCAAGGACATGGTGGACGCGCTCGAGCAGGCGGCGGCGCAGGCGGACGCGCGCCTGCGGCGCGCGGTCTGGATGGGCGCGCTCGCCGGGGCGGCCGCAGGCGCGGTCATCACCGTGATCCTGCTGGCGTACCTGCCGCGATGAGTCGCGCGCCCGTGGCCCGGCGGTTCCTGCCCGCGCTGCTGCTCGCGCTGTCGCTCGCGCTCGGCGGCGCCGCGCCGGCCTCGGCGGAAGACTGGCAGTTCGGCAACCTGAAGCTGCGCTGGCTGGACGGCTTTCGCTACGTTCCGCAGGGCGACGTCGAGCGCTTCCTCGGGCCGCAGGGCGAGGGCGTGGTGGTGTCGGCGGCGGGCTTCGGGGCGAAGACCGAGGCCGAGCGCGAACCGCTGCTCGCGCGGCACCGCGCCTTCGCCGAGACCGAGCTGCCGCGGCTGGCCTTCGTGCGCGGCGGCCTCGAACTGCCGCTCGCACGTGCGACGCTTTCCGACGGTTCGCTCCTCTACAGCACCGGCACCGCGCTGGCGCTGCCGAAGGACGAGGCCGGCTTCTTCCTGCAGTTCCTGGTGATCGGCAGGAGCGGCGACATGGCCTTCTTCACGGTCGAGGGCAAGGGCGCGGTGGCGGCGCAGATGGCGCGCTTCCGGCCGCTGTTCGACAGCGTGAAGTGGGAGTAGGGCGGCGTCCGGCGCCGGATCACATCGTATAGTAACCTATATGTTACCAAGAAGCCGTTTCCGGCGCCCGCTGCGCCCTGGAGGTGCCTTGCCATGCCGTCCCCGCTTGCCGACCTGATCGAGGCGCGCTTCGGCCTGCCCACCGACGTCGGGCGCAACGTTCCCGCCGAGGGCATGCTCGCCAGCCTGCTCGCGCATTCGAGCTGCCGCGAGTTCGGGCCCGCGCCGGTGCCGCAGGACCTGCTCGACCTGCTCCTTGCCTGCGCCTTCTCCGCGCCCTCCAAGTCCGACCTGCAGCAATGCTCGATCGTGGTGGTGCGCGATGCCGGCAAGCGCGCGGCGATCCAGTCGCGCCTGCCCTCGATGCCGTGGATCGCCGGCGCGCCGGTGCTGCTGATCGTCTGCGGCGACCACCGCCGTACGCGGCGCATCGCCATGCTTCGCGGCAAGCCCTTCCCGAACGATTCGCTCGACATGTTCATGAACGCCGCGGTCGATGCCGGCATCGTGCTGGCGACGCTGGTCGCCGCCGCCGAAGCCGCGGGCCTCGGCACCTGCCCCTTGAGCATGGTGCGCAACCACGTGCACGCACTGTCGCGGGAACTCGAACTGCCGCCGCACGTCTTCCCGGTCGCCGGCCTCGCGCTCGGCCATCCGGCGAAGCGCAGCCCGGTGAGCCTGCGCTTGCCGCTTGCGATGACCGTGCACACCGATCGCTACGACGACGACAAGTTCGAAACGCTGCTCGCGGACTACGACCGCAGGCGCGAGGCGGCGCGGCCGACGCCTGCGGCGAAGCAGCGGGACGTGGCGCGGCACGGCTCGGTCGAGATCTATTCGTGGTCCGAGGACAAGGCAAGACAGTATTCGACGCCGGAGCGGGCGGACTTCGGGGACTATGTGAGGGGGCAGGAGTTTGGGTTGAAGTAGGCTCCCGCACGCCGCGAAACCAAACTTTTTCAAGTTCGGTTCTTTTGCCTTTCCCCGGCCCCGCCACTTCGCCCGGCCGGGGCAGTTTCCGGCCGGGCGAAGTGGCGGGGAAACGAAGGTCGCTCCATCTCAGGTTGTCGACTATCGTTGTGCGCCGGTGGACGGGTGGCTGTCGTGTTTCGCGGCTCTTTCTCAGGCCGGAAAGGCGACCGGCCTGAGAAAGAACCGCGACCGGGTGAAAAGGAAGAGTCAAAACCGTTTGGGGGTTGGCCTCGCTTTCTAGGAGCAATCAGAGCCGTCCTGGTTCTTTTGCTTTTCCCCGGCCCCGTCACTTCGCCCGGCCGGGGCAGTTTCCGGCCGGGTGAAGTGGCGGGGAAACGAAGGTCGCTCCATCTCAGGTTGTTGGCTTTCGTTTGTGCGTTGGTGGACGGGTGGCTGTCGTGTTTCGCGGCTTTATTCAAGGCCGGAAAAGCGACCGGCCTTGAATAAAGCCGCGACTGGGTGAAAAGGAAGAGTCAAAACCGTTTGGGGGGTTGGGCCTGCTTCTTCGGAAGGGTCAAAACCGTTTGGGGGGTTAGCCATGCTTGCCCGGAAGAATCGAATCCGTCGTATGGTTGCGTCCATCTCTCCACGCTAAGTCGAAACCGTTTTGGGATCACGCCTTGATGCCTGAATCGCCGCTGCGCGCAGTCACCGATTCGGAGCGCGCGACCTACGTCGCCGACGGCGTGGTCTGCCTGCGCGGGATCTTTCCCCTCGAATGGCTCGCGTTCCTCGACGGGGCCATCGAAGCGGCGATGCGTGCGCCCGGACCGCATGCCGAGGAATACACGCCGAAGGGCGGTCGGGGCCGCTTCTTCGGCGACCTCGAGCTGGCCGAGCGGTTGCCGGCATTCCGGCGCTTTGCACTGGAGTCGCCGGCGGCGCAGATCGCGGGCCGCGTGATGGGCGCGAGCGAGGTGCGTTTCTTCTACGACCAGCTGCTGGTGAAGGAGCCTGGGACGGCGGAGCGCACGCCCTGGCACCAGGACCAGCCCTACTGGGCGGTGAGCGGACGGCAGGTGTGTTCGCTGTGGCTGCCGCTCGATCTGGTGCCCGAGGCGGTGGGCGTGGAGTATGTCTGCGGCAGCCACCTCTGGCCGGAATACAGTCCGTACCATTTCTCGGATCGCACGCCCTACGCGAATACCGGGTTGCCGCCGCTGCCGGACATCGACGCGATGCGCGCGCAGCATCGCATCGCGCGCTTCGCGATGCAGCCGGGCGACGTGCTGGTGTTCCAGGCGATGATCGTGCACGGTGCGCCGGGAAATTCGGGCGCCGGCCGGCGCCGCGCGCTGGCGACGCGCTGGACGGGCGACGATGCGCGCTGGTGCCGGCGCGCGGGGGAGGTGGCGATCCCGACGGTCGATCCCGGCCTTGCGCATGGCGAACCGCTCTCCGGCGACCGCTTCCCGCTCGCGTGGCGGGGGTAAGATCGGGGGGGTTGCACTTCGCGACGGATTGCTCACCCTTCACAGGAGGACGCCATGACGCAGCGCGATGATTACGTCAACAAAATGAAGACCCAGCTCGACCAGTGGAATGCCGAGATCGGTCGCTGGGAAGAAAAGGCGAAGGAAGCGCAGGCCGGCATGCAGGCCGAGGCGGCGAAGCAGCTCGAGGCCCTGCGCGCGCGGCGCGAGGAGGCGCTCTACCAGATGAAGCTGATGCAGAACGCCTCGACTGACGCGTGGACCGACATGATGCGCGGCACCGACGCCGCCTGGAAGGCGATGCAGGATGCCTTTGCCAGCGCGCGCTCTCACTTCGACAAGAAATAGATGAGCGCGGTCGGCAATGTGCCGGTCATCGGGACCGGCTACTTCTACGAAGACCTCGCGGTGGGCATGCGCTTTCGCACTTACCGCAGGACCCTTCGCGAGGCGGACCTCGCCACCTTCGTCAACCTCACCTGGCTGACCGAGGAGCTCTTCACCGTCGACGGCGACGAGGGCCGCAGCCTGAAGGGCAAGGTGGTGCCCGGTGCGCTGGTCTACACCTTCGCCGAAGGCCTGCTGCTGCCTTCGATGCAGGACACCGGGCTCGCCTTCCTCGGCGCGACGCTGGACGTCAAGCGCTCGACCCTGGTCGGCGACACGATCCACGTCGAGGTCGAGGTGCGCGAGGCGCGCCTCACCTCGAAGGGCGACCGCGGGCTGGTGCGCTTCGCCAACCGCGTCATCAACCAGGCCGGCGAAGCCGTGCTCGAGTACGACCCGCTGCGCATGCTGCGCCGCAAGCCGGGATGAGCCGTGCAAGAGGGGGTCAGACTCCTTTTCTCAGCGGAGGCCGTACCGCAAAAAGGGGTCAGACCCCTTTTTCCCTGCGCGGACGCGTGATCGAACGTGATCTGCTGAAAAAGGGGTCTGACCCCTTTTTGACGCGCCGCGTCTCCCGAGAAAAGGGGTCTGACCCCTTTTTCGCCTCATGAGCGGCCCGCTCACCGGGGTCCGGGTCCTCGAACTCGGCACGCTGATCGCCGGGCCGTTCTGCGGCAAGACGCTGGGCGACTTCGGCGCCGAGGTGATCAAGATCGAGCCGCCGGGTGAGGGCGACCCGCTGCGGCGCTGGCGGCGCATGCGAAACGGCACCTCGCTGTGGTGGCACGTGCAGTCGCGCAACAAGAAGTCGATCACGCTGGACCTGCGCAAGCCCGAGGGGCAGGCGGTGGTGCGCCGGCTGGTGGAAAGCGCCGACATCATGGTGGAGAACTTCCGCCCGGGGGCGCTCGAGCGCTGGAACCTCGGCTGGGACGTGCTCTCGAAGGTGAACCCGAAGCTGGTGCTGGTGCGCATCTCCGGCTACGGGCAGAGCGGGCCGTATCGCGAGCGGCCGGGCTTCGCGGCGATCGCCGAGGCCTTTGGCGGCCTGCGCCATGTCACCGGCTACCCGGACCGTGCGCCGGTGCGGCCGAACCTGTCGGTGGGCGACTCGATCGCCTCGCTGCACGGCGTGATCGGTGCGCTGCTCGGTCTCCTGCAGGCGAAGAACAGCGGGGTCGGGCAGGTGATCGACGTGTCGCTGTTCGAGTCGGTGTTCAACCTCACCGAAAGCATGATGCCGGAGTACGACGCCGAGGGCCTGGTGCGCGAGCGTTCGGGCAGCAGCCTGCCGGGCATCGCGCCCTCGAACGCCTATCCCTGCAAGGACGGCGCGCTGGTGCTGATCGCGGCGAACGCAGACAGTCTCTTCAAGCGCCTGATGACGGCGGTCGGCCGCGAGGACCTGCGCGACGACCCGGCGCTCGCGCGCAACGAGGGCCGCGCGGCGCAGATGGCGCGCATCGACGAGGCGATCGGGGCCTGGACCGCGCAGCGCTCGCAGCAGGACGTGCTCGCCGCGATGCAGGCGGCCGAGGTGCCCGCCGGCACCATCTACACCATCGCCGACATCGCCGCCGACCCGCACTACACCGCGCGCGAAGCCATCGTGCAGGTGACCGCCGGCGATGGCGCGCCGCTGCGCATGCCGGGCGTGTTCCCGGTGCTCTCGGCCACGCCGGGCGCGATCCGCCACGCGGCCCCGGCGCTCGGCGAGCACACCGACGAGGTGCTGCGCGCGGCCGGGTATTCGGATGCGGAACTTGCCGAACTGCATGCGAAAGGCATTGTTTGACATAGTGAAAAAAGGGGTCAGACCCCTTTTTTCGGGAGCGCTCCATGATCGACCACCTCGACCACCTCGTCCTCACGACCCGCGATCTTGAGGGCTGCATCCGCTTTTACCGGGACGTGCTCGGCATGCGGCTCGAGCGCTTCGGTGCGCCGGGCGCGGAGCGCATGGCGTTTATCTTCGGCCAGCAGAAGATCAACGTGCACGAATGGGGCAAGGAATTCGAGCCGCGTGCCCACGTCGCGGCGCCGGGCACGCAGGACCTGTGCTTCATCGCCTCGATCCCGCTCGCGCAGGTGATGGAAAAGCTCGCCGCCGCCGGCGTGCCGCTGCTCGAAGGCCCGGTGATGCGCACCGGCGCCACCGGCCGGATCCGCTCGGTCTACGTGCGCGACCCGGACCTCAACCTGGTCGAGATTTCGGAGCTCGCGTAAAAAAGGGGTCTGACCCCTTTTCTCAGGAGAGCGTGAAGCGGAAGGTGGCGCCTTCGTCCGGGGTGGCTTCGGCCCAGACGCGGCCGCCGTGGCGCTCGACAATGCGCTTGACGATGGCCAGGCCGATGCCGGTGCCCTCGAACTCGCCCGCGGTGTGCAGCCGCTCGAAAGTGCCGAAGAGCTTGCCGGCGTGCGCCATGTCGAAGCCGACGCCGTTGTCGGCGACGCGGCAGGCATTGTGCGCCGGGTCCCAGTCGACCCGCACGCAGGCCCCTGATTCGCGCCGACCGGAGTACTTCAGGCCGTTGCCGATCAGGTTGGCGAGCACCTGCCGCACCAGCACCGGGTCGCCTTCGGCCATCGGCAGCGCGCCGATCTCGACTTTCGCCTTCGGATAGAGCGGCATGAGTTCGTCGACCACCGATCGCGCAAGCGCGCCGAGGTCGAGCCGGCGACGTTGCAGGTCCGCGCGGTTCACCCGCGCGAGGTCGAGCAGGTCGTCGACCAGCTCGCCCATGCGGTTGGCGTTGCGCTCGATCGCCTTCAGGTGGCGCAGGCCGTCCACCGAGAGGTGCGGGCCTTCGTCCTCGGCAATGATGCGGGAATAACCGTTGATCGACCGCAACGGCGCGCGCAGGTCGTGCGACACCGAGTAGGAGAACGCCTCGAGTTCGCGCACCGCGGACTCGAGCGCGGCGGTGCGTTCCGAGACCCGCTGTTCCAGCGTTTCGGTGAGTGCGCGCAGTCCGTCCTCAGCGCGCCGCCGGTCGGTGACATCCATCGCATAGGTGAGCACGCTGCCGTCGGGGAGGCGCTGGTCGTAGACCACGAGCACGGTACCGTCGTCGCGGCGGCGCTCGAACGGACCGCCACCGGCGCGTCGACGCGCGAGTCGGTCCGCAAGCCAGGTTTCCTCCCGTCCCACAGCTTCCGGGAAGTTGCCGCGCGCAGACCGGCGCGCAGGTGCGTCTCGTAGGGCGTGCCCGGCGCGAGGTGTTCATCGAGGTTCGCGTTGACCCGGTGGAAGGCACGGTTCGCCATGACGATGCGCCCCTCGGCGTCGGTCAGGCAGATCGGCTCGTTCAGGTCCTCGATGGCGAGGCGCAGGCGCTCGTCCGCGGCGCGCGCGCGCTGCTCGAGTACCACCTGCCGGGCGACGTCGGTGCCGGTGCCACGGTAGCCGCTGCAGGCGCCCTCGGCATCGAAGATCGGCACGCCGCTGGAGGCAATCCAGCGCAGGCCGTCGGGCGCGCGACGCATGAAGCGAAATTCGCGGAAAGGCTCGTGGCGCTCGATCGCCTCGAGGTGCGAGCGCCAGGGCTCTGCCGCGAGGTCGGCGCCGGCGGCGGCGGCCAGCCCGGCGCGCGACTTGCCGTAGTGCCATTCGCGGGGGAAGCCGGTCACGCGCTCGACCTCCTCGGAGAACCAGGTGTAGTTGCCCTGCGCGTCGGATTCCCAGAACCATTCGCCGCTGGCGGCGGCGAAGTCGCGAAAGCGGGCTTCGCTCTGCGCCAGCGCCCGCTCCGCGCGCTTGCGCTCGCTGATGTCCAGCGTCGTTGTCAGCGTGCTGCCGTCGGGCAGGCGGTGATCGCTGACCAGCAGCCAGATGTCGCCTTCGATGTGCTGCTCGACGCTCAGGCCGCCGGCGGCACGGGCCGCGAGGCGCCCGGCGAGCCACTCGCCTTCGCGGCCGCGCGCCTCGATCACCCGGCCTTCCGCAAGCATGCCACGCAGGTAGTCCTCGTAGCGCGTGCCGGGCGCCATGCGTTCCGCGCGCGGCCCCTTGTACGGGGCGCCGTGGCCTTCCCTTGCCGCCCGGTTGGCGATCACGAAGCGGCCCTCGGCGTCGGTCAGGCACATGGCGATCGACACATGGTCGATCGCGTTGGCGAGATCGGCGTTTCGCCGTTCGAGCGCAGAACGCGCGTCCTCCGCCAGTCGGCGTTCGTGGACGTCCACGAGCACCCCCGTGACCTGCGCTACCGCACCGTCCGCGCCGGCGATCGCGTGCCCGCGCGTCAGCACCCAGCGTACCTCGCCATCGGTGCGCACGAGGCGAAACTCGTCGCGATGCTCGCTGCAGGTCTGCATCGCCCGGCCACGCCCGGCGCGAAAGCGGTCCCGGTCATCGGCGTGCACCATCTCCGCGAACGGCGGGTAGCGGCCCTGCGCGGGACGCGGCCCGAGCAAGCTCTCCGGGGCATGCATCCAGGTCAGGGTGTCGGTGGCAACGTCCCAGTGCCATGGGTAGACGCTGGCGGCCTCGGCCGCGAGCCGGTGCCGGTCCGCGGTGGTGCGCGCCTCGATCTCGGCGCGGCGCACCTCGGTGACGTCATGCACCAGGCTCACGGTGCGGTCGAGCGCGCCCTCCGGCGTGCGCAACGCGCGCACGACGAGGCGGGCATGCACCACCTCGCCGTTCTTGCGCAGGTAGCGCTTCTCGCGCTGGTAGCCGTCGCTTTCGCCATCCCGCATGCGCGCGGTCTGGGCGAGGTCTTCGGCGAGGTCCTCCGGGTGCGTGGTCTCGCGCCAGGTGGCTACCTCGGTTTCCGCGCGCGTGCGGCCGTAGATCTCGCACAGCCGGTCGTTGAACCAGACGCGCGTTCCGTCCGGCCCGTTGACTGCGACGCCGATCAGGCCGAGTTCGAAGATCCCCTGGAGCTGCGCCTCGCGGTGCTCTGCTTCGCGCTGGGCGGCCTTGAGCGCGCTGATGTCGGTGACCAGGCCGAACACGCCGCGCACCGCGCCGCGCGGGCCGAGGTCGGGGACGTACTCGACCTTCAGATCCCGCGTGCCGCCCTGCGGCAGAGTGCGTTCGCCCTCGAAGCCGACGCGCTCGCCGTCGAACGCACGATCCAGCCAGGGCAGGACCTCGGCGTGGACCGCCTCGCCGAAGGCCTCGGCATGGGTGCGGCCGATGAGGTCGTCCCGGGGCATGCCGATCAACTGTTCGTAGGCGCGGCTCGCCGCCTAGATGCGCCGTTTGCGATCGATGTAGACGATCGCCGCCGGCACCCCGTCGAGCAGGCGCTGCGGGTTGACCGCCGGACGTGCGGTGCGGCGTGGTCGCGATTTTGCCATTTCGCCATGGTCCCACCCGTGCGGGGACCCGGCAACCCGAGCAGGGCGGGATTCAGCCCGCTGTTTCGAGGAACGCCGCCAGATGCGCGTTGAACGCTTCGCCGCGTTCAAAGTAGGGTGAATGCCCCGTGGCGTCGAACGCCTCGAAGCGCGCCCCGGGCAGCGCCGCCGCAAGCGCCTGCACCGCCTGCGGGCAGATCACCACGTCTTCCAGCCCCGCCATGCACAGCACTGGCAGGCACAGCGCCGCAAGCGCATCCGGCGACAGGGTGCGCGCCGCCCAGAGCCGGGCGCGCAGGCCCTCGCGATCGAGCGGCCCCGAAAGCGCGCCGATGCCGTGATACAGGTGGTGCAGCGCAGGCTGCTCGCGCAGCATGCGCGCGCCGGTGGCGGGGTGGCCGCCGGCGGCGACCAGCGCGGCCACCGCCGCCGGCACCCGCTCGCGCCATGCGGCAATCGAGGGCAGGGCGCGCCCGCCGGCCTCGACGTCGATCGGCCCGGTGCTGGCCGAGAGCGTGAGCGAGCGCACGCGCTGCGGGTGCGCGAGCGCGAAGTAGATCGCCGTCCAGCCGCCCATCGACTGGCCGACGAGATGGGCGCGCCCGATCGCAAGGTGGTCGAGCAGCGCCGCGAGGTCGCCCGGGTAGTCCGCCGGGTCGGGCGGGTTGGTGGCGCAGCTCGAAGGCGCAAAGCCGCGGTGCGCGAAGGTCACGCAGGTGAAGCGCCCGGCGAAGGCCGGCACCTGCTGCCACCACGACAGGTGGTTGCCGCCGAGGCCGTGGGCGAACACCAGCGCCGGTCCGCTGCCGCAGGTCTCGAAGTACAGGCGTGCGTCGGGCCGATCGACGAAACCCCGTCGGACCGCGAGCGTCGCGCTCATGCCTCGCCCACCCGCACGCCCGCGGCGCGCAGCGCCGCGAGCAGCGCGGCGGTGTGCTCGCGGTCGCGCGTCTCGACGAGGAACTCCACTTCCGGCGTCTTCACCGAGGCGGTGCCGAACAGGCGCTGGTGCTGCACCTCGACGATGTTGCCGCCGGCCCCGGCGATCAGCGCCGCGACCTTCGCCAGGCTGCCCGAGACGTCGGGCATCGACACCCGCAGTCGCACCAGCCGCCCGTCGCGCACCAGGCCGCGCATCAGCACCGCGGCGAGCACGCGGGAGTCGATGTTGCCGCCGCACAGCGGGATGCCGACCTTCAGGCCCCTGAAACGCGTGCCGTGTTCGAGCAGGGCGGCGAGCCCGGCGGCGCCGGCGCCCTCGGCCACGGTCTTCTCGATCTCGATCAGCGCGACGATGGCGCGCTCGATGGTTTCTTCCCCGACCACCAGCACGGCTTCCACCAACCGGCGCGCGATGGCGAGCGGCAGTTCGCCGACGTCGCGCACCGCGATGCCCTCGGCGATGGTGTCGCCGCCGACCTCGGGCGGCAGGCCGGCGAGGCGCTGGTGCATCGAGCTGTAGGCCTTCGACTCCACGCCGAAGACGCGGATCTCCGGGCGCAGCGCCTTCGCCGCCACCGCCATGCCGGCGATCAGGCCGCCGCCGCCCACCGGCACGACGAGCGCGTCGAGCGTCGGCATGTCCTCGAGCATCTCCAGCGCCAGGGTGCCGGCGCCGGCGATGATCGCGGCGTCGTCGTAGGGGTGGATGAAGACCCGGCCCTCGCGCGTTGCGCGCGCGTGCGCGTGCGCCGCCGCCTCGGCCAGCGTGTCGCCCTCGATCACCACTTCCGCCCCGTGCACCGCGGTGTTCTTCACCTTGGTGTTCGGCGTGCCGCGCGGCATGACGATCACCGCGCCGATGCCGAGGCGCGCCGCGTGGAAGGCCACGCCCTGCGCGTGGTTGCCGGCGCTCATGGCGATGACGCCGGCCTTGCGCTCGTCCGCGGAGAGCGCGAGCAGCCGGTTCAGCGCGCCGCGCTCCTTGAACGAAGCGGTGAACTGCAGGTTTTCGAACTTCAGCCAGACCTCGGCGCCGGTGAGCGCCGACAGGGTGCGGCTGTGCAGGCAGGGCGTGCGCTCGACGGCGCCGGCGATGCGCGCGGCGGCGGCGCGGACATCGTCGAGCGTGACGGGAAGGATCGGCGCGTTCATGGTCGCTGCGAGTGTATCGCCTGCGGTAGACTCGTTGCATGAAAACGCAGGTCGGCATCGTGGGCGCGGGACCGGCGGGACTGCTGCTCGCGCACCTGCTCGCCCGCGCGGGCATCGAATCGGTGGTGCTGGAAGCGCGCAGCCGCGAGGAGATCGAGGCGACGATCCGCGCCGGCGTGCTCGAGCAGGGCACCGTGGACCTGATCAACGGCCTCGGCCTTGGCGCGCGCATGATGCGCGAGGGCGCGGCGCACCGCGGCGTGGAACTGCGCTTCGGCGGGCGCGGGCACCGCATCGACCTCGAGGCGCTGACCGGCGGGCGGCGCATCATGGTCTACGCCCAACACGAGGTAATCCGGGACCTGGTGAAGGCGCGCGTCGACGCCGGCGCGCCCCTCCTGTTCGGCGTCGAGGGCGTGAGCCTGCAGGACATCGACACCGCGCGCCCGGCGATCCACTTCCGCCACGACGGCGCCTCGCACCACCTCGAGTGCGACTTCATCGCCGGCTGCGATGGCTTCCACGGCGTCAGCCGCCCGACGATCCCCTCGCGGCTGCGGCACGAGTTCACCCGCACCTATCCCTTTGGCTGGCTCGGCATCCTGGTCGAGGCGCCGGCCTCCAGCGAGGAACTGGTCTACGCCTGGCACGAGCGCGGCTTCGCGCTGCTCAGCACGCGCTCGCCGGAGATCCAGCGCCTGTACCTGCAGTGCGACCCGCAGGACGTGCTCGAGGAATGGCCGGACGCGCGCATCTGGCGCGAACTGCACGCGCGCCTCGCCACCGAAGACGGCTTTCGCCTCACCGAGGGGCGCATCTTCCAGAAGGGCATCGTCGCGATGCGCAGCTTCGTCGCCGAGCCGATGCAGCACGGCCGGCTCTACCTCGCCGGCGACGCCGCGCACATCGTGCCGCCGACCGGGGCCAAGGGCCTCAACCTCGCGGCCAACGACGTGCGCGTGCTGGCCGCGGCCTTCGCGCAGCATTACGGCGAGAAACGCGACGCCGCGCTCGAGGCGTATACGCAGACCGCGCTGCGCCGGGTCTGGCGCGCCGAGCATTTCTCCTGGTGGATGACCTCGATGCTGCACCGTTTTCACGACGACGACGCCTTCGGCCTGCGCCTGCAGCGCGCGCAGCTGGAGTACGTGGTCTCCTCGCCGGCGGCGGCCACCAGCCTGGCCGAGAACTACGTCGGGCTGCCCTGGGACTGAACCGCGCTGCGGCAGGCTTTATAGTAACATATAGGTTACTATAAAGCCGTCAGTCGCGCCGGAGCGCCAGCGCCGCCCCCGGAAAGCGCGCGAAGGCCTCGGCCACGCGGATCGCGCCCCCGCGCAGCGTCACGGTTTCCCCGGTGATGAGATGGACGAAGCGCTGCCCCTCGGCATGGCCGGGCAGCGCCACCGTAGTGTCGCCCCAGACCGCCTCGCCGAGCGGCAGCCGGCCCGCGGTCTCCAGCAGCCTGCCATGCAGCCGGCTGGCGAGCGTCACCAGCACCTCGTCCCCGAGCGGCCGGGCGTAGGCGACGAGGTGCGCGGCCTGCGCGCCGCTGGCCTGCAGCGCGACATAGCCCGCGTCGCGCAGCAGCTCGGGATGCTGCCTGCGAAAGTCGAGCAAACGTTCGATCACCAGCAGCTTGGCGCGGCCGTCGGCCGGGGTCGCGGCGAATTCCGCCGCGCTCGCCGCAAGTTCCGGGCCGCGCAGCGCCTTCACCTGCGCGAGCAGGCGCTCGCGCGCGTCCCAGTCGACCGGGCGGCGGTTGTCCGGGTCGACCAGCGACAGGTCGACCAGCTCGCAGCCCTGGTACAGGTCGGGCACGCCGGGCGCGGTGTACTTGAGCAGCATCAGCGACAGGCTGTTCAGCGCCCCGAACCACTCGACCGGCGCCGCCTGCCGCTCGAGGTCCTCGAGGAAAGGGTTCGGCTGCACCGTGCCGAGCAGCGCCGTGACGAAGGTCTCGAGGGCCGCCTCGTAGTCGGCATCCGGATTGATCCAGCTGGTGTGCTGTTTCGCCTCGCGCGCGGCCTTCACCATGTAGGCGCTGATGCGGGCCCGGTAGTCCTCCAGCGCCGCGCCGCGCAGCCCCGCGGCGGGATAAGTGCCGAGCAGGGTCTGGTAGAGCAGGTACTCGTCGTTGCGGCTCGGGGCGCGGCGCCCTTTCAGCTTCGGCCGGTGGCGCTTGTTCATCGCATGCCAGCGGCGCAGGCCGAGGCGCCAGGCCGCGGGTTCCTCGGAGAGGACGTTGATGCGCAGGCGCACGTCCTCGGCGCGCTTGTTGTCGTGCGTCGAGGTGGCGAGCATGGTGTGCGGCCAGGCGCTCGCGCGGCCGCTGTTGCCGCCGTGCCAGGCGCGCAGCGAGATGCCGAACTGGTCGGGGTCGCCGCCCACTTCGTTCAGCGACACGAGGCGGTTGAAGCGGTAGAAGGCGGTGTCTTCCACCCCCTTGGCCGTCACCGGCGAGGAGAACTGCTGGAAGCGCATGGCGAAGCGCAGCACGCGCTTCGCCAGCGCGCGCGGCGCGCCCTCGGGGGCGATGCCGAGCAGCACCTGCCGCACGTAGCCGAAGATGCTGGTGTCGGCCGCGCGACCGCGCGCGGTGGCGCTCGCCACCGCCTGGTCGATGTAGCGCCGGTCCTGGGCCGAGGCGCGGCGCACGATGTAGCTGCGGTACACCGGCATGCAGGCGGTGACCTCGGCGAGCGCGCGGCGCAGCGTGTTGAAGGTGTAGTCGCGGGTGCGCCGGTCGGCGCGCGCGATGCGCAGGAGCTCGGTTGCGAGCACGGTCAGCTCCGAGGCGAGCGCGCTCCTCATGATGGCGTGCCGGCCGCGGTAGGCGATGTCCTCGAAGCTTTCCTCGATGCCGGTGAAGGCGCGCCAGATGCGGTCCATGCGGGCGCGCGCCGTGGTGTCGACGAGGACGCCGTTGGCGAGCATGCCGAAGCGGTAGCCCGTGGTGCCGTGCACCGCCCAGGCCTCGGGCAGGTTCTCGTGGCGCGCGGTGATCTTCTCCACGGTGACGTAGAGCGGGCGTGCCGTGCGGCCCTCGCGCGCCGGCCCGGGCTCGATGCCGGCGCGGCGCGCGTAACCGGCCTGCAATCGCGTGAAGTACTGCGCCGGGTCAAACAGGCCGTCGGGGTGGTCGACGCGCAGGCCGTCGACCAGGCCCTCGGCGGCCAGGTCCAGCACCAGGTCGTGCGTCGCCTCGAAGACCTCCTCGTCCTCCATGCGCAGCGCGGCGAGGTCGTTGATGTCGAAGAAGCGCCGGTAGTTGATCTCGTCGGAGGCGACGCGCCAGAACGTGAGGCGCCAGGCCTGCGCCTCGAGCAGTTCGTGCAGGGCCTCGGCGTGCGGCGCGTTGATCTCCGCGAGCGCCGCCGCGATGGCTGCGGCAATGCCCGGGTTCGCCTGCGCGAGGCGCGCGAGGCGCTCCATGTGCAGCGGCCGGTCGCGCGCGCGCTCGGCGCGCCGCGCGGGGTCGGCATCGTCGCGCGAGGGCAGGTGGCCGAAGGCCGCCGCGAGGCTGGAGAGCTCGAGCCGGACGCCGGCCGGCACCTCCGGCGCGACCTGCGCCCCGGCGCGCTCGAGAATCGCCGGACAGCTGCGCGGGTCGAGCGGGAAGCGGTGCTCGAAGTAATGCGCGAAGAAGCCGCCGCCGGCGGCATCGAAATCGAGCGCGATCTCGCCGCGCGCGAGCACCTCGCCGTAATGGTCGCCGAGCACCGGCAGCAGCACCTTGCCCTGCAGGTCGTCGTTCACCGGGGACCAGTCGATGTCGAAGGTGCCGGCGTGCGCCGAGGACGGCCCGTTCTCGAGCACGTCGAGCCACCAGCTGTTGTCGCCGCCGAGCACGCCCATGTGGTTCGGCACGATGTCGAGCAGCAGGCCCATGCCGTGCTGGCGCAGCAGCGCGCTGAAGCGGTCGAAGCCCTCGCGCCCGCCGAGTTCCGGGTTGATGGTGCGGTGGTCGACGATGTCGTAGCCGTGCGTGCTGCCGGCGCGCGCGCGCAGCACCGGCGAGGTGTAGACATGGCTCACGCCGAGCGCGGCGAGGTAGGGCAGCACGCGCGCGGCGGCGGCGAAGTCGAAGCCGCGGTGCAGTTGCAGCCGGTAGGTGGCGCGCGGGATGCGCGCCGTCTGCGCTTCCGGTGTCACCGTGCCCTTCGGGTGCGGCCGTTCGGCGGCCAGCCGCGCGAGCAGCGCCGCCGGGTGCGGCAGCGTGGTGAGCGCCGTCAGCGGCACCGGCAGGCGCCGGCGCCAGTTCGGGTGTTCGTCCACGGTGCCGGGCAGGTTGGGCTGCTCGGTGATGCCGAGCAGGTCCTCGAGCTGCATCATCATCAGCGGGGCGGGGGCGGCGGCGGCGTAGGCATGTACCGCCTCGATGAGCGCCGGGTCGAGGGTGGCCGGCGGCGCGTTCGCGCCCACCCCGGCGGGCAGCAGGCGCTGGCGACCGAGGGCGAGCAGCAGGCGGGCGCGGTCCTGCGCGCGCGCCACGTACTGGCTGTCGCGCAGGGCCTCGTTCGGGAACAGCCGGTGTTCGTCGCGCAACTGCAGGTCGCGGCCCTGCCACCAGCCGGCGAGCGTGGGCAGGTCGTGGGTGCTGACCGTGACCAGCGCCTCGCGCGCGATGTCGCCCGGGGCGCGGAACTCGTTCGCCTGGTCGCGCTCGAACCAGAGCACCTTGTACGAGAGCACCCCGACGCGCGCGAGCGCCTCGCGCACCTCGTCGGAGACGGTGCCGAGGTCCTCGCCGATCACCATGCAGCGGTTGCGGTGGCTCTCGAGCACGACGATCGCCAGCATTTCGTCGAGCCGGTAGCGCAGGTAGGCGCCCTCGGCCGGCGTGCCGCCGGGCGGGATGCAGAACAGGCGCAACAGCCCCATCACGTGGTCGATGCGCAGCGCCCCGGCATCGCGCATGCAGGCGCGCAGGGCGGCAATGAAGGGCGCGTAGCGCGCCGTGCGCAGCGCGTCCGGGCGCAGCGGCGGCAGGCCCCAGCCCTGCCCGTTCGGGTTGAAGTCGTCCGGCGGCGCGCCGACCGTGGTGGCGTGCGCGAAGGCGTCGCGCCAGGTCCATGTATCGGAGCCGCCGCGGTCCACCGAGACCGCGAGGTCGAGGTACAGGCCCACCTCCATGCCGAGCGCGGTGGCGCGCGCCGCGGCGCGCGAGAGCTGCAGTTCGGCCTGCCACTGCAGGTACTCGAAGTATTCGACGCGCGCCGGGTGCTCGGCCTCGAATCGGTGCACCGCCTCGCCCGTGGCGTCGCGGTAGGCCTCCGGCCACGCGGGCCAGCCCCAGACCGAGGCATCTGCCCGGTGGAACTGCGACTGCAGGGCCTCGAACAGCGCGTGCCCGCGCAGCACCCTGCCGCCGGCGGCCTGGAACGCGCGGAAGGCCCGGGCGCGCGCGCTCGATTCGGTGCGCACATCGAGATGCTGGGCGCGGAACTGCGCGTACAGCATGCCGAGGATCTCGAACTTGGCGGCAGCGACGCCGGCGTAGTCCACTTGTTCGGCGGCGCGCAGCGTCTCGAGCCGCGCCTGGAAATCCGGCGCCCGCACCCGCGCGCGCGCCGCGTCGCAGGCGCCGAAATCCGCGATCGCCTCGACGTCCAGGTACAGCACGTTCAGCATCGCGCGCGACGAGGGGCTGTAGGGACTGACATGCAGCGGGTTGTGCGGAAACAGCGCGTGCAGCGGGTTCAGCCCGACCAGGCCCGCGCCTGCGCCGGCAAAGGCCTCGACCACGCCGAGCAGGTCGCCGAAGTCGCCGATGCCCCAGTTGCGCGCGGAGCGAAGCCCGTAGAGCTGCACCGCCGGTCCCCACAGGCGCACGCCCTCGGCGAGCGCGGCGGGCCGCCAGCAGCGTTCGGGCGCGCAGATGAGCAGCGCTTCCTGCGCGCCGGGCTCGACGCCGTGCAGCACCAGCCGGTGATAGCCCGGCGGCAGCGCGGCGCGCACTTCCAGCGTTTCGGCGCCCGCATCGAGGCGACCGCGCGCTTTCGGCGCCGGCTCGCCTTCCAGGGTGAGCGCCCAGTTGGCCGCGGCGGGCGCCGGGGCGCCGAGCGTGACGCGCAGTGCGTCACCGCTGCCGCTCACGGCGATCACCGGTGGCAGCCATGCGGGCGCGGCCGGGCCGGGGACGTCGAGTTCGGCAATCAGCGCGGCGAGGCTGGCCTCCGGCACCGCGTGCTGCCGGCCCCAGATGTCGACCCAGTCGGCGCCGATGCCGAGCCGGGCGGCGCGCGCCACCAGCGCGTCGCGGTCCTCAGCCACGCGCGGGCTCCAGCACGCAGGCGACGCCGCCCGCGTCGAGCGCGAGGCCCTCGCCGGCGTCCCGCGCGGCGTGCAGGTGCAGGCGCGCGCCGGCGGGCGCCGGCCGCGGCGCCGCGTCGGTGCGCCCGAAGTTCGCGAACAGGTGCAGGCGGCTGGCATCGCCCAGCGTCCAGTGCACGTGCAGAACGTCGCCCGCCACCGCGAAGCGTCCGCCGCCGCCCATGCCGGCGAGCCGCGGCACGATCTCCTTCGCGCGCAGCGCGAGCAGCGCAGCCACGCGCGCCAGGCGTTCGCGATGCGTCGCGCGCTGGCACTCCTCGCGCTTCAGCTTGCTCGCCTCGAAGGTGGCGGCGAGGTTCGGGTCTGGAATGCGCGCCTGCGCCTGCGGGTCGGCGAAGGCGGCGAAGCGCCCGAACTCGCCGCGCCGGCCCTGCGTCACCGCCTCGGCCAGTTCCGGGCCGAAGTCGCAGAAGAACAGGAACGGCGTCGAGGCGGCCCACTCCTCGCCCATGAAGAGCATCGGCGGCTGCGGCGCGAGCAGCAGGCAGGCGAGCGCCGCCGGCTCCAGCAGCGGATCGGACTGGGCGTGGAGGCGCTCGCCCATCGCCCGGTTGCCGACCTGGTCGTGGGTCTGCGTGAAGTGGATGAAGGCCTGCGGCGGCAGGCCGGCGCTCGGCTCGCCGCGCGGCCGGCCGCCCGAGAACGCGGAGGGCTCGCCCTGGTAGACGAAGCCCTCGGCGAGCGCGCGCCCGAGGCGCGCGAGCGGCGCCTCGGCGTAATCGGCGTAGTAGCCGTCGGTTTCGCCGGTGAGCAGCACGTGCCAGGCGTGGTGCACGTCGTCGTTCCATTGTGCGGTGGCGCACCGCACCCGGCCCGCGGCGTCGCGCGCGAGGTAGCGCGCCTGGTTCGCCTCGTTCTCCAGCACCAGGTGCACGGCGCGCTCGCGTCCCGGCCCCTCGCGCAGGGCCTGCGCGATGGACTCGACGATGTGCGGCGAGGAATCGTCGCGGATCGCGTGCACCGCGTCCAGCCGCAGGCCGTCGAAGCGGAATTCCCCGATCCAGTAGAGCGCGTTGTGGATGCAGTACGCGCGCACCGTGGCGTTGTCCGGCCCGTCGAAGTTGATGGCCGCGCCCCAGGGCGTGTGGTGCGCCGGATTGAAGAACTCCGGGCAGTACGCATGCAGGTAATTGCCCTCCGGCCCGAAGTGGTTGTAGACCACGTCGAGCAGCACCATCAGGCCGAGCGCGTGCGCGTCATCGACGAGCGCCTTCAGGTCCTCGGGCCGGCCGTAGCTCGCGTCCGGCGCGAAGGGCAGCACGCCGTCATAGCCCCAGTTGCGCGCGCCGGGGAAGTCCGCCACCGGCATCAGTTCGATCGCCGTGATGCCGAGCGCGGCGAGTTCGGGCAGGCGCGCGCGCGCGGCGGCGAAGGTGCCCTCCGGGGTGAAGGCGCCGACATGCAGTTCGTAGAGCACCGCCTCGTGCCAGGGCCGGCCGCGCCAGCCCTCGTCGCGCCAGTCGTAGGCGCGCGGGTCGATGACTTCGCTCGGGCCGTGCACGTCCTGCGGCGCGAAGCGCGCCGCAGGGTCCGGCACGGCGAGGGATTCGCCGACGCGAAACCGGTACCGCGTGCCGGGCGACGCTTCGGCGGTGACTTCGTGCCAGCCGTCCGGCGCGGGGTCCAGCGCGAGGCGGGCGCGTCCGGCCTTGCCCTCGAGTTCGAGGTCCACCTGCGCCACGCCCGGTGCCCAGAGGCGAAAGCGCGTCCCGCCCCCGGGCTGCAGCGACGCGCCGAAGGGCATGGGGTGCGCGTGCCTCATGCGGCGGCGGCACTGCGGGTGAGCAGGGCCAGCGCGCGCCCGCCGAGCGGGTAGGGCTCGCCGGCCTTCCAGGGCCGCGCGCGGCGGTCGCCCTCGGGCACCGGCGGCGGGCCGGGCTGGCCCGCCGCATCGCCCCCGGCGACCGGGTCGGGGGCTTCGTGCAGCGTGTCGAAGACGGTGCGCCAGGGGCCGTCGGCGAGATCGGGGATGGTGAACGCGATCGCATCGTGATCGGTGTTGAACAGGATCAGGAAGTCGTCGTCGCGAACGCGTTCG
>DATCYZ010000034.1:0-8548 GCA_036526195.1 Burkholderiales bacterium | reverse complement strand
GTTCTGTTCCGGACGGCTTCATCGTCCGGAACAGAACCGGCGAAACGCTGCCTGCGATCCTGCGCGGGGCCGGATCGAAGGCAGGGTTTCGCCGCTCTTGCGTTCACGATGAAGCCGTGAACGAAAGAGCGGCGATCTGTTTAAAAGCACCCTTCGTTCGGCCTCGGCCTTACGCGCACGCAATGCATTCGCAAGCGCTTGCGTCCCGGGCGCCGCCCCGGGCCTTACAGTAACATATAGGTTACTAAGTAGCCTTCTTCCGCGCCCGCCGCGCCTTCTTTCGAGGCACCGCCAGGTGCTTCTGCGCCGCCTTCGCGTCGATCAGCGGGTGCACGTCGAATTCCGCCGGCACGTGCTCGGACCAGCCGGTGAGCAGCACATGCAGTTGCTCGTTCGAGCTGACCTCGAAGAGGGCGGCCGCGCCGCGGCCGACGCGGGCATGGATCCAGCGGCAGGTGCCGGCTTTCTGGTGTGGCGCAAGCCACGCCCAGAAGCGGCGCCGGTCGGCGGCCACGGCCGAGGGGCGCTCGGGTTTCGGTGTGGACAGGACGAGGAACAGCATGCGGCCTCCGGAGGCGGTCAGGCGGGGACGAGGTCGCGGCGCGAGCGGCGGATCAGTTCCAGCGCGATGGCGATGGTGACCAGGTTCCAGCCGATGCCGTTGAAGAAGGCGGCCTGGTAGGACCCGGTGACGTCGAAGATCGCGCCCGACATCCAGCCGCCGAGCGCCATGCCGAACAGTGTCGCCATCAGCACGGTGCCGACGCGCTGGCCGGCCTCGCGCGGCGAGAAGTGCTCGCGCACGATCATTGCGTAGGAGGGCACGATGCCGCCCTGGAACATGCCAAACAGCCCCGAGACCACGTAGAGCGAGACCAGTCCGTCGGCGGGCAGGAAAAAGGCCAGCGCCAGCGCCTGCAGCGTGGCGCCGAGCAGCAGGGTGCGCAGCCCGCCGATGCGGTCGGAGATCCAGCCCGAAGCAAGCCGGCTCAACACGCCGAAGCCGAGCATCAGCGAGAGCATCTCGGCGCCGCGCGCGGCGGCGAAGCCGAGGTCGCCGCAGTAGGCGACGATATGCACCTGCGGCATGGCCATGGCCACGCAGCAGGCGACGCCGGAGACGCACAGCACGTTCTGCAGCGCGAGCGGCGACAGGCCGAGCGGGCGTCTGAAGTCCACGTTGCGGGCCGGCCCCGTGGTGGCGGCGGGCAGTTCGCTCAGGGGCGGGGGACGGCGCAGCACCATCGCCAGCGGCAGCATGGCCACGAGGCAGAACAGGCCCGTGGCCGCGTAGGTGGCGCGCCAGCCGTAGCCATCGAAGAAGGCCTGCAGTACCGGTGGCCAGATCGCGCCGGCGACGTAGTTGCCGCTGATGGTGATGGCCACCGCGATGCCGCGCCGGCGCGTGAACCACAGCGAGATGTCGGCCACCAGCGGGGCGAAGGTGGCGGCGCAGCCGAGCAGGCCGATCATCACGCCGTGGGCGAGCGCGAACTGCCAGGGGCTGGTGGCGAGCGAGGCGGCGACGAAGCCCAGGCCGAGGCAGACCGCGCCGAGCAGCACCGGCATCACCACGCCGAAGCGGTCGGCGAGCCGGCCCATCAGTACGCCGCCGATGCCGAAGCCGACCATGGTGAAGGTGTACGGCAGCGAGGCGGCGCCGCGCGCGATGTCGAACTCCGCCTGCACCAGCGGCAGCACCACCACCACCGCGTACATCCCCGAGCCGCCGAGCGTCATCAGCGCGAGGCTCGCCAACATGCGTCCCCAAGCGTAGGGGGACTCGATCAGGTCGGTGGTGTCGGCGGTCGTCATGGCGGGCTCGTCGGAGCGCGATGTTCCCACATTTGCGCCCCGCGCCACCGGCCCGGTTCGCAGCCGGCCGGGCGCCTCAGGCGCTTGCGGGGGTGTAGACCGCCGTCGGCTGCGTGCGCCCGCGCACCGTGATCTCGCCGACCTTCTCGAAGCGGAACGCGTCGCCCACCGCCTCGACGGTGTTGCCGGCCACCAGGATGTAGGTGCCGTGCTTCTTGTTCAGCTGCTCGAGGCGCGCGGCGATGTTCACCTCGTCGCCGTGCACGGTGTAGAGTAGCCGGTCGCGCGCGCCCACGGCGCCGGTGACCATCGAGCCGGTGTTCACGCCGCAGCGGGTGCGCATCGCGATGCCGTCGCCGAAAGTCCGCTGCAGCGTGAGGTCGCGGATCTCCAGCGCGGTGCGCAGGGCGCTGGCCGCATGCTGCGGGTCGGGCGCCACGGTGTTGAAGGTGATCAGCATGGCATCGCCCTGGAACTGGGTGATGACCCCGCCGTGCCGGTCGATCACCTCCGACAGTACGCCGAAGTACTCGTTCAGCAGGCCGACCAGCGCGAGCGGGCCGACCTTCTCCGAGATGGTGGAGAAGCCCTCGATGTCGGTGAACACCACCGAGGCCTCGCGCACCTCGCCGTCGCCGGCCTGCAGTTCGCGCTCGGAACTGGCGATGCGCTTGGCGACCTCGGGCGAGACGAAGCGCGACAGTTCGTGCGCCTGCACGCTGTCGGACACCGCGCGGTAGAGGATGCGGCGCGAGCGCGCAAGCGCAAGCGCGAGCACCGCGGTGACCATCAGGATCGAGATGACGCGGTCGATCTCGCCGCCGATCAGCACCGTGTTGGAGGTCATGTAGCGCACGAAATCGCGCGTCACCACGCCCTCGTCCATGATGGCGTAGGTGACGAGCGCCAGCCAGCCGGCGGCCGCCGACAGCCCGGCGGCGATGACGTACAGGGGCTCGAAGCGCAACACCCGCAGCGCGATGAAGATGAAGACGTACAGCATGGTCGGCACCTTCAGGTAGAAGGGCGCGGCCTGCTCGTACTGCAGGTGGAAGCTCCAGATGAGCCCCATCAGGAGCGCCATGTCGATCGCCACGCCGACCACCAGGAGGGGCGGCGTCAGCCAGTTGCGGTAGGCGAACACCAGGCGCAGCACCGTGACCGTGACCAGCGCGCCGAGCACCCAGGGCACCGGCATGAAGCGCGTGCCCGCCGAGGTCTTCGGCGCGACGACGTAG
Organism: Burkholderiales bacterium; assembly: GCA_036526195.1. Taxonomy (GTDB): domain Bacteria; phylum Pseudomonadota; class Gammaproteobacteria; order Burkholderiales; family SG8-39; genus DATCYZ01. Next base: position 5,495 of record DATCYZ010000034.1, on the reverse strand, counting down.
AGCACGACGAAGAAGGCCACCATGGCGAACTGCACCCAGCCGATCAGGCGCTCGCTCTGCACCTGCTGGGCGTCGATCAGGCGGCGCACGCGCTCCGGCGGCGAGGCGCGCGGACCCTCGCCGATGGCGAACTCCAGCGCCCGGCGCAGCGCGCTAGGCGGCGGCGTGCTCACGCCTTTCCGGCGCCGTTTGCGCGGCTCAGCTGCGCGGTGGTGTTGGCAAGGCGCGCCGCCAGGATGCGGATCAGCTCGAGTGCGGCATCCGGGTTCTCGCGGATGATGTTGATGAACATCTCCTTGGAGATGCGCAGGGTCTCGACCTTGCTGGTGGCGGTCGCGGTGGCGGTGCGCGGCACGTCGCCGAAGATCGCGATCTCGCCGATGATGTCGTCGCGCCCCAGCGTGTTGACCAGCAGCTCGCCGCGCGGCGTGGGGATGGTGATGTCCACCGCGCCGTCGATGACGACGTAGGCCGCGTCGGCGGTGTCGCCGACGCGGAACATCACCTGCCCGGCGTCATAGCTCAGCCGCTCGCTGGAAAAGCACAGCAGCTTCTGCATCGCCGGGGCGATCTTGCTGAAGATCGGGAACCTGCGGATCAGCTTGACCTCTTCCTCGAGACTCATGACCTGCCTCCTTGGCCGGCACGCTGCCGGCAGCCTGGTTTCAATCAGCCTGCGTCGATCAGCTTGCGCAGGGCGCCGCCTTCCGCGCTCAGCGCCTCGTAGGTGCCGAAGCCGGTCATGCGCCCGTGATCGAGCACCATCACGCGGTCGAAGCGGTCGGCAAGATCGAGACGCGCGAGGGCCCAGAATACCCCGTGCCCCTTGCGCGCGGCGAGCAGCGACTCGACGATGCGCTTTTGCGCCGACGGATCGAGCGCGCCCGCGGCCTGGTCGAGCACCAGCAGCAGCGGGCGCTTGATAAGCGCGCGGGCGATGGCGATCTTCTGTCGGTCGGGGGGCGAGATCCGCGAGCCGCCGACCCCGACCTGGTACTCCAGCCCGGCGCGCACCACCAGCGGGCGCAGCGACAGTTCGTCCAGCACCAGTCGCAGCAGCGCGCCGATGCGCGCCGTGGCGTCGGCCTGCCCGGCGGCGATCTTGCCGAACAGCACGTTGTCCTGCAGCGAGGCGGCGCTGTTGTAGCGCGCCGGGTCGAAGAACTCGATGGCGCCCTGCAGGGCCGGCGGCAGCGTTTCGGCGAAGCGTCGCCGCGCCTGCAGCACCCGCGCCTCGAAGGCCTCGTCGATCAGGCCGAGACGATGCCGGGCGGGAATTAGCTTGAACGGCAGCACGAACAGGGCGTCGCGCTCGGCGCTCTCCAGCGAGCCGAGGCCGGTGTCGGCGGCGCGGGCGAGGAGGGTCTTCAGCGCCGGCAGGTCGTCCTGGCGCACGAAGCTGAAGCGGTCGAAGAACTCATGCCCAGGCGGCAGGCCGCTGAACAGTTCGACCATGGTCTCGGCGAGCTGGCGGCCCATTTCCAGCACGTCCGGGGCGAGGCCGGTGTCCTCCAGCACCTGTCGCACAAAGGCGTTGCTGCCGAGGTTCTCGACGTCGAATTTGCGCCCCACCGGCGTGCCGAACAGCAGGTTCTCGGCCAGCGTGGCGTTGCGGTTGTAGCGTTCCGGGTCGAAGCGCTCGACCAGGTCCTGGATCCCGGGCAGGCCGAGGCGCTTGCGCATCGCCTCGCGCGCCTGCAGGACCTTCTCGGCGATGCCGGCATGGGCCTGCGGGTCGAGCGCGTTGCGCAGGCCCAGCTCGAACACCACTTCCTCCAGGTCGACCGTGGTCAGCACTTCCTGCAGGCGCGTCTCGAGCGCTTCGGGATCCGCGGCGCCCGCGGCCTCGTGGTCGATCCAGTCGGCGTTGATGTCCAGCGTGGTGCTGTCGGTGCGCTTCGCCTCGGCCAGCTGGAACAGCCATTCCTCGCGCGCGTCCGGGTCGTAGTCGGGTTCGCGCACCGGGCGGTGCTTCAGGCTGTAGAGGATGTTGTCGCGCACCGTCGTGGGATACAGGTAGGCGCTGGTGCCGACGTAGCCGATGGCGCGGCCGGTGAGCGCTTCCGGCGCGCCGGCCAGGTCGAGGCCGCCCAGCGTCAGCTTGCCGCTGGAGGGCGCGAGCAGCGCCGCGGTGATCTGCGCGAGCTCGCTGCGGCCCGAGCCGTGCGGGCCGACCAGCGCCACGTGCTCCTCCAGCCCGAACTCGAAGCTGATGCCCTCGAGCAGCCGGGTCTTGGATTCGTCCACCAGCGACACGCTCGCGGCGCGCACGCCGCCGTCCTTCGGCAGTTCCGGCTTCTCGATCAGGCGCTGCGTCTGCGGGTCGGCCAGGCCCTCGATCATGAACTGCTCGATGACCTGGTTGTACTTGATGCCGACGTCGAGGCGCTGCTGGTCCCAGTCGATGAGTTCCTTGATCGGGCTGGGCAGGTCCTTGTACGCGGCGATGACCGCGACCAGGGCGCCGATGTCGAGCTTGCCGACGATCACCAGGTAGCCGCCGGCCAGGTAGAACAGGAACGGCGTGACCTGGGAAAGGAAGTTGTTGATGAACTTCACCATGAACTTCCGCTGGTAGATCTCGAAGCGGATGCGGAACAGCCTGCCCAGGCGGGCGGAAATCTCGGCGCGCTCGTAGTTCGAGGTGCCGTGGGCGTGGATCTCCACCACCCCGTCGACGCACTCGGCGATGCGCCCGGCGAACTGGCGCGAGGCGAGCTGGCGCTCCTTGGAAAGCACGAGCAGCCGACGGCGCAGCTTGGGCACGATGTAGGTCTGCAGCGCCACCACGGCGAAGGCGATCATGCCGAGCGCGAGATGCTGATAGAGGATGAAGAACATCGCCGTGAGCGCCTGCCCGCCGAGGAACAGCGGCGTGATGATCGACTCGCCGATGAAGCCGCCGAGCGGCTCCACCTCGGTGTTGATCATGGTGGCGACTTCCGCGGACTTCACCTTGCGAAAGCGCGGCAGGGGAAAGCGCAGGATGTGGTCGAGCAGCGCGTAGCGCAGCCGGCGCAGCATGCGCTCGCCCATCCAGCCCTTCATGGTGTTGATCTTGTACTTCAGGGCGCCGTTGACGATGATCATCACCAGGAACGCGATGCACAGGGCGACCAGGTAGGGCAGGCGCGACAACTCGAAGCCGTCGAACAGCGGGATCGCGCCGCCGAAGAATTCGGGCAGCGGCAGGTCGATGCGCAGGAAGCGGGCGGTGGCGTCCGGGTCGGGGAAGGACTTGCCGGTGATCGCCTGGTTGATGATGGTCTTCGGGAGGTCGAGCGAGATGAAATAGAACACCATCGACGCGACGACGAAGGGCACGATCATCCATTGCTCGCGCCGGCTGTACTTCAGGATGAAGCCGAACAAGGTCCGTTCCACCGGATCTTTTCCCCCTTTTCTCTTATTGGTGCCCATCTTACCGCTATGGGCATGACTGAACGAGCCGGACCGCCACCGGCGGCAATCCGCTATAGTTGCCATGCAAGACATACGGAGAAAGGCACGGGAGATGCCAAGGGACTTCACGGTCCGTTTCTGGGGGGTGCGGGGCAGCATCGCCTGTTCGGGCCCCGGGACGATGCGCTACGGCGGCAACACCTCCTCGCTGGAGGTGCGCTGCGACGACCGCCTGCTGCTGTTCGACGGCGGCTCGGGCATGCGTTACCTCGGCAACCAGCTGGTGGCCGAGGCGCCGCTCGACGCCGACCTGTACCTGACGCACACCCACTTCGACCACGTCTGCGGTCTGCCGTTCTTCAAGCCCTTCTTCCAGACCGAGAACCGCTTCCGCCTCTGGGCCGGCCACCTCGGCGGCAGCATGACGCTCACCCGGGTGCTGCGTGAGTTCATGATGTCGCCGCTCTTCCCTGTGCCGCCGGAAGTGTTCCGCGCGCAGATGCAGTACAACGACTTCCGCGCCGGCGACACGCTGCAGCCCTCGCCGGAGATCTCGGTGCGCACCGTGGCGCTGAACCACCCGGATGGCGCCACCGGCTACCGGGTGGACTTCGACGGCCGGTCGATCTGCTACCTCACCGACACCGAGCACGTGCCGGGCGCGCCCGACCGCGGCATCCTCGAGCTGATCCGGGGCGCCGACATCGTCATCTACGACTGCATGTACACCGACGCCGAGTATGCCGACGGGCACGTCGGCTGGGGGCACTCCACCTGGCAAGAGGGCGTGCGGCTGTGCAAGGCGGCCGGGGTGAAGCGGCTCGTCGTCTTCCACCACGACCCCGACCATGACGACGACCGGCTCGACGCCATTGGCCGCGAGGTGGCGGCGGCGCTGCCCGAGGCAATCCTGGCCCGCGAGGGCCTCGTGCTGACGCCCTGAGCGGCGACGCGTGACTCCGCAAGCCCTGCGCGCCGCGGCCGGCGCGCACCTGCGTTCGCGCGAAGCGCGGATCCGCGCGCACCTGGACGCCATCGAATCCTTCGCCGACGCGCTCGAGGCCATCGGCCCCGACCGGCCGCCCGCGCCGCGCTGGAACCAGGACTGGTTCCCGCGCCTTGACGCCGCCGCCGCCTACGCCATGGTGCGGCGCCACGCGCCCAAGCGCATCGTCGAAGTCGGCTCCGGCCATTCCACCCGCTTCATGGCCCGCGCCGTCGCCGATGGCGCGCTCGCCACCCGCATCACCTCCATCGATCCCCGGCCGCGCGCGGTGCTCGATGGCCTGAAACTCGATGCCCATCGAACCACCCTCGAAACTGCAGGCCTTGCGCCCTTCGAGACCCTTGAATCGGGTGACGTCGTCTTCATCGACTCCAGTCACAAGCGCTCGCCCGGGTCGGACGTCGACCTGCTGCTCGGGCAGGTGCTGCCGGCGCTTGCCTCAGGGGTGTACGTCCACGTGCACGACATCTTCCTGCCCGACGATTACCCGGAGGACTGGGCATGGCGGCGATACAACGAACAGGAACCGGTGGCCGAGGTGCTGGTCGGTGGGGACTATGAGGTGGAGTTTGCGAGTGCCTGGGTGGTGCGGGAGAGGCCGGAATGGATCGGAGAGGGCGTGCTTGGGCGCTTGCCGCTGGTGGAGGGGGCGCGAGAGTCGAGTCTCTGGATGATCAAGCGACGGTAGCACCGTCGTCGGTTCTTCTTCTTTTCCTGATCCCGGTCTTGCGCAGCAAGGCCGGGACCCACCCCGAGCGCGAAGCGAGCGGGGTGGAGCCTTTCAGGCGTCCGTGCTTTGCGAAGGCCGTGTTTCGCCGGCCCTGCTTCGCAGGACCGGCGACCGGGGAAAAGCAAAAGAACAAGAACGGTGTTTCGGCGGTGATGGAGTAAGGGCCTAAGAGTCCCGCGCTGGTTCTTCTTCTTTTCCTGATCCCGGTCTTGCGCAGCAAGGCCGGGACCCACTTTGTCCGCGCAGCGGACAAAGTGGAGCTTTTGACTTCAGCTTCCGTTCAACATTGACCTACTTGTACGGATCCGCCGCATCCCTAAGCCCATCGCCGAGGAAATTGAAGGCCAGCACCACGAT
>DATCYZ010000033.1:0-178558 GCA_036526195.1 Burkholderiales bacterium | reverse complement strand
GGAAGACGGTCGACTGGTTAAAAGCGCCAATAGGGGCGTTTGTGGGCGGTCCAGCGCCGCAACCGCCCATCTAGTAACATATATGTTACCACCAGGCCGCTTGCAGCGCCCGCTCACTCCACCGTGACGGATTTCGCGAGGTTTCTCGGCTTATCGACATCGGTCCCCCGAGCGAGCGCCGTGTGGTACGCGAGCAGCTGCAGCGGAACGACGTGCAGGATCGGCGAGAGCGGGCCGTAGTGTTCGGGCAGGCGGATGACCCTGAGGCTTTCGGCGTCGACCATGTGGGTGTCGGCATCGGCCAGGATGTAGAGTTCGCCGCCGCGGGCGCGCACTTCCTGCATGTTGGACTTGAGCTTTTCGAGCAGGGCGTCGTTCGGCGCGACGGTGACGACGGGCATGTCCGCCGTCACCAAGGCGAGCGGCCCGTGCTTGAGTTCGCCCGCCGGGTAGGCCTCGGCGTGGATGTAGGAGATTTCCTTGAGCTTCAGCGCACCTTCGAGCGCGATCGGGTAATGCAGCCCGCGGCCGAGGAACAGGGCGTGCTCCTTCCTCGCGAAGCGCTCGGCCCAGGCGATGACCTGCGGCTCGAGCGCGAGCGCGGCGCCGATGGCCGCCGGCAGGTGGCGCAGGCTCTTCATCTGGCGCGCCTCGTCTTCCGGCGTCAGGCGGCCGCGCAGCTTCGCCAGGGTGAGCGCGAGGATGAACAGGCCCGTCAGCTGGGTGGTGAAGGCCTTGGTCGAGGCGACGCCGATCTCGACCCCGGCATGGGTGAGGAACTGCATCTGCGTCTCGCGCATCATCGCGCTCGAGGCGACGTTGCACACCGCGAGGCTGCGCGACTGGCCGAGGCTGCGCGCGTGCTTGAGCGCCGCGAGCGTGTCGGCGGTCTCGCCCGATTGGGACACCACCACCACCAGCGCCTGCGGGTCCGGCACGCTGTCGCGGTAGCGGTATTCGCTGGCGACCTCGACCTGCACCGGCAGGCGTGCGAACGACTCGATCCACTGCTTGGCCACCAGCCCGGCGTAATAGCTGGTGCCGCAGGCGAGCACCAGCACCGAGCGCACGCCGGCCAGTTGCGCGGCAGCGTCATCGCCGAACAACGCCGGATCGATGCCCTGGATGCCCTCGAGCGTCTCGGCCACGGCGCCGGGCTGCTCGAAGATTTCCTTCTGCATGTAATGCCGGTAGGGCCCGAGCTCGACGGTGTTGCCCGCAAGCTTCAGGACCCGCGCTTCGCGCTGTGCGGGCTGCCCGTCCGCGTCGCTGACCCGGTAGCCCTCGAGCGTGATCTCGACCACGTCGCCTTCCTCGAGGTACGCGAAGCGCTCGATGCCGCCGGCGAGCGCCAGCGCGTCCGAGGCGAGGAACATCTCGCCCTCGCCGATGCCGACCACCAGCGGGCTGCCCATGCGCGCGCCGACGACGCGATGCGGGTCGCGTCGCGAGACCACCGCGATGGCGTAGGCGCCCTTGAGCCGGCGCACCGCGCCGCGCACCGCCTCGAACAGGTCCTCCGCGTACAGGCTGTGCACCAGGTGCGCGATCACCTCGGTGTCGGTCTGGCTCTCGAAGGCGTAGCCCTTGCCCTGCAGCTCGGTGCGCAGCGCCTCGAAGTTCTCGATGATGCCGTTGTGCACCAGCGCGATCTCGTCGCGCGAGAACATCGGGTGCGCGTTGTGCGTGGCCGGCGCGCCGTGCGTCGCCCAGCGCGTGTGGGCGATGCCAGTCTCGGCCGTGAGCTTGCGGGTCGCCACCTGGGCGCCGAGCTCCGCCACGCGCGCGACGCTGCGCAGGCGCTCGAGCCCGTCGCCCGCCAGCGTGGCGATGCCGCAGGAGTCGTAGCCGCGGTACTCGAGCCGCTGCAGGCCCTCGAGCAGCACCGGGACGATGTCGCGCCGCGCGGCGGCGCCGACGATTCCGCACATCCTCAGGCCTTCTTCTTCGGCGGTTTCCAGCCCGCGAGCGAGACCTGCTTCGCGCGCGCCACCGTCAGCTGCCCGGCCGGGGTGTCCTTGCTGATGGTGGAACCGGCGCCGATATAGGAGCCTCGCGCCAGGGTCACCGGCGCAATCAGGGTCGAATCCGAGCCGATGAAGCACTCGTCCTCGATCACGGTGCGGTGCTTGGCGGCGCCGTCGTAGTTGCAGGTGATGGTGCCGGCGCCGACGTTCACGCCGCGCCCGACCTCGGCGTCCCCGATATAGGCGAGGTGGTTCGCCTTGGAGCGCGCGCCGATGCGGCTCGCCTTCACCTCGACGAAATTGCCGATGTGCACCTCCTCGTCGAGGCTCGCCCCGGGGCGCAGGCGCGCGTACGGCCCGAGCTTGCAGCGCGCGCCGACCACCGCGTCCTCGAGGTGCGAGAAGGCGTGCACCTCGGTGCCGGCGCCCAGACTGACGTTCTTCAGCACGCAGTTCGGGCCGATGCGCACGCCGTCGCCGAGCACCACCTCGCCCTCGAACACGCAGTTGACGTCGATCGACACCTCGCGCCCGCAGCTGAGGCGCCCGCGCACGTCCACCCGCCACAGGTCGCCGAGCGACACGCCGGCATCCAGCAGGCGCCTGGCGTTCGCGTTCTGCCAGGCGCGCTCGAGCAGCGCGAGTTCATGCCGCGTGTTCGCCCCCGCCACCTCCCAGGGGTCGACGGCCTTCACCGCCTCGATCGCCGTGCCCTCGACCGCGCAATGGCCGACGATGTCGGTCAGGTAGTACTCCTTCTGGACATTGCGGTTGCCGAGCTTCGCCAGCCAGCCGGCGAGCTTCGCGCCCGGCGCGGCGAGAAAACCCGCGTACCACTCGCGGATCGCGCGCTCTTCCTTCGAGGCGTCCTTCTCCTCGACGATGCGGCGCACCCGCTGTTTTGCGTCGCGCACCACGCGGCCGTAACCCTCGGCCGGGGTCAGCTCCGAGGTGCACAGGGCGAGGCCGCGCCGGCCCGCCTTCGCCAGCGCCGCAAGCGTCTCGCCACGCACCAGCGGCACGTCGCCGTTCAGCACCATGAGCGTGGCGCGCGTCGAGACCGCCGGCAGCGCCTGCACCACCGCGTGCCCGGTGCCGAGGCGCTCGGCCTGCTCGACCCAGGTCAGGTCTGCATCGGGGAAGGCCGCCTTCACCGCGTCGCCCCCGTGCCCGATCACCACCACGATGCGCTCGGGCTGCAGGCTGCGCGCGGCCTCGAGCACATGCGCGAGCAGCGGCCGGCCGGCCAAACGGTGCAGGACCTTCGGCAGGTCGGACTGCATGCGCTTGCCCTGCCCGGCGGCGAGGACGATGACGTGTAGCGGCACGGCGGGATTCTAGCCGACGCGTGGCGTCGGGCCCCGATTCACGACGCAGCGGAAAGACCCGTCACGTTGAACGCAGCGACCGGGCGCGCGAGCCCCTTGAGCACGAGTTCCCCGACCGGTTCGGCGCGCACCCGCTCCTCGACCTTGCCGAAGACGCGCTGCGACACCAGCACCTGCCCGGTCTTCGCCTGCGAGCACAGGCGCGCCGCCAGGTTGGTGACCGGGCCGATCGCGCCGTAGTCGCGCCGGCCCTCGAAGCCGATGGCGCCGACGGTGGCGAAGCCGCTGGCAATGCCGACGCCGAGGCCGAGTTCGTGGCCGCGCTTCTTCCAGCCGACGGCCAGGCGCACCACCGCCTCGTGCAGTTCGAGCGCCATGGTGATCGCGTCGAGCTCGTGGTCTTCGGCCGGCACCGGGTCGTTGAACAGCACCATGACGCCGTCGCCCTCGAAGTGCTCGATGGTGCCCTCGTGCGCCATGACGATGTTGCCGAGCGCCTCGTGGTACTCGCGCAGCACGCCCATCACTTCCTCGGGGTCGGCGCTGTCGGTGAAGGCGGTGAAGCCGCGCAGGTCGGTGAAGACGATGGTGACCTCGCGGCGGCGCGCCTTCAGCGGGTCCTCGACCTCGCCGGCAAGGATCAGCTCGCCGATGCGCGGCGAGACGAAGCGCTTGAGGCGCGACAGCCGCTCCATCTCCCCCACCTGCTCGGCCACCTTGCGCGCGAGGTCCGCGTTCAGCGCGGCAAGCTGGTCGTGCAGGCCCTTGATGCGCAGGAGCGACTTCACGCGCGCCAGCAGTTCCGGCACGTTCACCGGCTTGGAAAGGAAATCGTCGGCGCCTGCCTCCAGCCCCTTGACGCGCTCGGCGGTGGCGTCCAGCGCGGTGACCATCACCACCGGCAGCATGGCGATCGTCGCGTCGGCGCGGATCGCCTTGCAGACCTCGTAGCCGTTCATGTCCGGCATCATCACGTCGAGCAGCACGATGTCGGGCGCCTCCCTGGTGGCGCGCTCGAGCCCCTCCTTGCCACCGGCCGCCGTGATCACCTCGTAGCCCTTGACCGTCAGCAGGTCGGCGAGCAGGCGCACGTTGGCCGGCGTGTCGTCGACCACAAGCACGCGGGGCTTGTCGTTCACGATGTGCCCCCGCCGCGCTTCGCCAGCGTCGCCGCGATCGTGGCGAAGAACTCCTTCAGGTTGATCGGCTTGGAGATGAAGGCGTCGAACCCGGCGGCCATGATCTGGTGGCGGTTGTGCTCCATCACCGAGGCGGTGAAGGCAATCACCGGGATGTCCTTCGTGGCCGCCTCCGCGCGCAGCTTGCCGAGCGCCTCGATGCCGCTGAAATCGGGCAGCTGGATGTCCATCAGCACGAGGTCCGGTTTTTGCGCCGCGGCGGCCACGCCTTCGCCCGCCGTGACGGCCTCCAGCGTGCGGTAGCCCTTTGCCTGCAGCACGTCGCGGGCAAGCTTCATGTTCTTGTCGTTGTCTTCGACGATCAGGATGGTTTCATTGGCCATGGCGCACCGGTAGCGTGAAGGTGAAGGTGGAGCCCTTGCCGGGCGTGCTTTCGAGGCGCAGTTCGCCGCCGTGCAGTTCGACGAAGCGTTTGGTGAGCGAGAGCCCGAGCCCGGTGCCTTCGCCCTTGCGCGTGTAGTCGTTGCCAACCTGCTTGAACTCCTCGAACACCGCGGCCTGGTCCTCGGGTGCGATGCCGACGCCGGTGTCGGTCACCGCGACTTCGATCATGCCGTTAATCGGCTTCGCGTGCACCGAAACGCTGCCGCCCTCGGGCGTGAACTTCACCGCGTTGGAGAGCAGGTTGAGCAGGATCTGCTTCAGCTTGCGCTCGTCCGCGCGCACGGTGCCCAGCGCGGGATCGAGTTCGCGCGACAGGGCGAGCCCGTGGCGCTGCGCGCGCTCGCGCACCAGCGTCAGCGCGTTGTCGATCGCCGCCGGCAGGTCGAACTCCGCGAGGTCCAGGTCCATGCGCCCGGCCTCGATCTTCGAAAGGTCGAGGATGTCGTTGATGAGCGAAAGCAGGTGCCGGCCGGAGGCGTGGATGTCCTTCACGTACTCGGCCTGCTTGTCCGTCAGCTCGCCGAAATAACGCTCGTCGAGCGCTTCCGAGAAGCCGATGATGGCGTTCAGCGGCGTCCTCAGCTCGTGCGACATGTTGGCGAGGAACTCGGACTTGTGCTGGTTGGCCACCTCCAGCTGGTGGCTCTTTTCCTCGATCTCGTGGAACAGGCGCACGTTCTGGATGGCAATCACGGCCTGGTCGGCGAAGGTGCGCAGCAGCGCCACCTCCTTTTCCGAGAACCCGCGCGCGTGGTCGCGGCCGACGAAGATCGCCCCCAGGCCGCGCGATTCCCACAGCATCGGCGCGAAGATCGCCGCGCGGATGCCGATCGACTGGCAGCCCTGCCGCGTGGCGGCCGGCACCTCCTCGCCGTTGTCGACGTCCGGGTAGTGGATCACCCGGCGCTCGAGAATCGCAAGCCCGGAGCCGGAGTCGCGCGTCACCGGCAGCGGGAAGATCCGCTCGAAGTCCTCCCGGTGGGGGCCGTGGTAGGCGCCGATGCGGATCAGCCCGTCCTCGCCGACGAGGTTCAGCCCGACGATCCGCCCCGAAAACAGCCGTTCGCAGCTTTCGATGATCTTGTCGAACACCGGCGCGGTGTCCGAGATCGAGCTGCTGATCACCCCCAGCACCTCGGCCGAGGCCTGCTGCTGGTCTAGCGACTCCTGCAATTCCGCAGTGCGCGCCTCCACCTTGCGCTCGAGGCCCGCGTAGGACTCGCCCAGCTTCGCCGCCATGGCGTTGAACTGCTCGGCCAGCGCTTGCAACTCGTCACCGGTGCGCACGTCGATTTTCTGATCAAGGTCGCCGCCGCCGATTGCCGCGGCGCCCTCCTGCAGCTTGCGGATCGGACCGATCATCTGCCGCGCGAAGACGAACCCGGCAAGAATCGACAGCAGCAGCCCGGCCACGAGCAGCAGCGCGGTGCGCATCACGGTGGCATAGAGCGGCGCGTACGCCTCCTGGGTAGGCTGCTCGACGAATACCGCCCAGCCGAGCGCATCGATCCTCGCCCAGGCCGACAGCACCTCGCGTCCCGCGCGATCCACGGCTTCGCTTGCGTCGGGCGGCGTCTCGGTCCCCGGCGAGGCCGGCGACGCAAGCGCGGCTCTCACCTGCGGCAAGCCCGCGAGCGTGGTCTTCTGGAGAACCAGGCTGATGTCCGGGTGCGAGACCAGCAGACCGTTGGCGTCCACGACGTAGGCATAGCCGGTCTTGCCGACGTGGATCTTCTGCACCACCTCCCAGATGAACTTCAGGTTCACCTCGACCACCGTGACGCCGGCCCCGGCGCGCCCGGCCCGGATGGCGATCGCCATGTAGGGCTCGGTCTCCTTGCGGAAGTACACCGGCCCGAACCAGGTCTTGCCGGTGCTCGCGACCTGGAAAGCCGGCTCCGCTGAACGATCTGCCCCGGCGCCAAGCGCCTCCATCTTCAGGCGCGAGACCGACAGCTGTTCGATTCCCTTGCCGTCGATCCAGGTGGCTTCCGTGATTGCCGGCACCAGGCGAAGCAGCTTCCAGTAATCGAAGCGGCGCGCTTCCAGCGGGTTGACGCCCTCCACGACCTGCGGCAGCGAAGTCCAGTCGATCTGGTTCTCGATCTCGCGCACGAACTGCTCGATGCGCACCGCGGCAGTGGCCGCCTCGCCGCGCGCGATCAGCAGAAGGGCACTGCGCGTTTCCAGCCAGGTGCGGTACATGCCGATCGCCCCGCTCACCAGCAGCGTGACCGACACCAGCGAGATGATCAGGATGACGTACTTCCGGTACAGGCCGCCGCGCCAGATCATCCGGTCCGGGCCGTTCGGTCTCATTCGCCACCGCGCAAGGGCAGCGTGAAGATGAAGGTGGATCCCTTGCCCGGCGCGCTTTCCAGGCCGATGGTGCCGCCGTGCAGTTCGACGAAGCGTTTCGTGAGGGCGAGGCCGAGCCCCGTGCCCTGTGCCTTTGCGGCCACGTCGTTGCCGACCTGCTTGAACTCCTCGAACACCGCGGCTTGGTCCTCGGGCGCGATGCCCACGCCGGTGTCGACGACGGCCACCTCGATCATGTTTCCGTTCGGCCTCCCGCGCACCGTGATGCGCCCGCCCTCCGGCGTGAACTTTACCGCGTTCGAGAGCAGGTTGAGCAGGATCTGCTTCACCTTGCGCTCGTCGGCCGTCACCGTTCCGAGCGCCGGATCGAGTTCATGCTCGAGGCGCACGCCGTGGCGCTGCGCGCGCTCTCGCACCAGTGTGAGCGCATTGTCGATCGCCCCGGGCAGGTCGAACTCGGCAAGGTCGAGGTCCATGCGCCCGGCCTCGATCTTGGACAGGTCGAGGATGTCGTTGATGAGCGAGAGCAGGTGCTTGCCGGAGCCATGGATGTCCTTCACGTACTCGGCCTGCTTGTCGGTCAGCTCGCCGAAGTAGCGCTCGTCGAGCGCTTCCGAGAAGCCGATGATGGCGTTCAGTGGCGTCCTCAGTTCGTGCGACATGTTGGCGAGGAACTCCGACTTGTGCTGGTTCGCGACCTGGAGCTGCTGACCCTTGTCCCCGATCTCGCGGAACAGGCGCGCATTCTGCATCGCCAGCGCCGACTGCGAGGCGAAGGTGCTGAGCAACTCGACGACTTCCGTTGGAAACAGACCCGGCGCGCGACGCAGCATCATCAGCGCGCCAATAATCTGCTCTTCGCGCAGGAGCGGCACCGCCAGCACGGCCCGGAACCCGGGGCCATCGAGCATCTCGCGCAGGCGCGCCGGGTACCCGGGCGCGTGGGTGTCGGGCACCTGCGTCGGCTTGCGCGCCGAGACGCTGGTGCCGACCGCGCCCTCACCGACGCGCAACTCCGCACCACGCAGCGTGCCCACGGTTTCATCGTCGAAATTCTCGGACGCGCGCAACTGGAACCCCTCGGAGGCGATGTCGTATTCGTATATCACCCCTGCGTCGAGTCCGGTCAGGCGCATGGCGTGCGAAACGATGGTCTTCAGCACCGTCTCGACGTCCAGTGTCGCGCTGATCGCCTGGCCGACTTCACCCAACGCGGTGAGCTGACCGACCGAGCGGGTGAGCGCTTCGGTACGCGATTTAAGTTCGTTGAACAGCCGCACGTTCTCGATCGCGATCACCGCCTGATCGGCAAACGCCTTGATGAGCGCGACTTCATCATCGTCGAAGACCCGCGGCTCGCGATGCGCGATGCCGATCACGCCAATCACCGCCTCGCCGCGGATCATCGGCGCGAACAGCGCGGCGTTGAAGCCGAACTCGCGGGCGAACGCCTGCGTGCCGATCGCAGCCTCGGGGTTGCCGATCACCGGAGAGCACTGGATGACGCGTCTCGCCAACATGGTCTGGGCGCCGATCGTGGTTTGGTCGAGGGGCCGGGGGTAGTGATCGCGGAGCCGCTCGAACCCGGGCTCGCCGTCCGCGGCCGGCATCTCGATCGTCTCCCCGTTCAGCAGCTGAACGACCGCGAAGCGCGTGTCGAACAGCCGGCGCAGGTTGCGCACGATGGCGTCGAACACGGGCTGCGCGTCCGTCATCGAATCGCTCATCGCCGCGAGGATCTCGGCCGTCGCCGTCTGCCGCTCGAGCGCTTCCTTCGTTTCGTTGAACAGACGCACGTTCTCGATCGCGATCACGGCCTGGTCGGCGAAGGCCCTGAGAAGTTCGACCTGCCGGTCGGGGAAGAGGCCCGGTATGGCGCGCGTGACAGTGATCGCTCCGATCGGTTGGCCTTCGCGCAGCATGGGGACGGCCAGGACGCTGCGATAGCCGATCGCGTTGGCTGCGGTGCCGAGGACGTAGTTCTCGATTTCAAGCACGTCGGGGACTTGCGTGACCTCGCGGTTGAGGATCGCGCGGGTGGATACGCTCCCGCCCGTGGCTGGCATGGGGAACGCGGAGCGCAGTTGCTGCGCCCCTTCCACGTTGACGGAGTCGAGGGCGGCGACGTCAATCACCCGTCCGTCGTAGCCCAGCACGACGACGGCACCTGCGTCGCACAGCCGTCTGGCGCTGGCCGCGATCGCGTCGAAAACCGGTTGCGTATCGGTTGGCGTGCTGGAAATCACCCGCAGGATCTCCGCGGTCGCCGTCTGACGCTCGAGCGCTTCTTCCGTCTCGTTGAACAGGCGCGAATTCTGGATCGCGATCGCCGCCTGGTCGGCGAAGGCCTTGAGGAGATCGATCTCCTTGTCTGCGAACACCTCACCCTGCTTGCGTGTCATGGTGAAAAAACCGACGCAGCGGGTTTCGGTCAGGATCGGCGCCACGGCCCAGGAGAAGTTGCCGATTTGCTCGCTCAACTTGCGCAGGCGTTCGGGCACGTCGTCGCCGTTGATCGGGTCGGGATAGACCCGCACCCGCCGCTCATGCAGCGCCTGCGTCAGGAAGGTCTCTTCGACCGGACGCGCGGCGTGGTTTGCAAACGCGTCCGCCATCGGACCGCGCGTGGCGACGACATGCACGAAAGAACGATCATCGAACGTGAACCCGACGATGTCCGTCGTGGGAATCAGCCCCTGGCAGCTGTCGATGATCTTCTCGAACACCGGCTTGGTGTCCGAAACCGAGCTGCTGATGACCTTTAGCACATCCGCGGTCGCCGTCTGCCGCTCGAGCGCCTCTTTCGTCTCGTTGAACAGGCGCACGTTCTCGATCGCGATTGCAGCCTGATCGGCAAACGTCCGCAGGAGCGAGATGTGCTTGTCTTCAAACGGCCGCACCTCGATCCTGCGCACGAGAATGGCTCCGAGGGCGCGGCCTTCGCGCAGCAGCGGAACCGCGAGGATGGTGCGATGGCCGTACTTGCGCGCAAGCTCGCGCCCAAGAGCGTATTCGCCCTCCGGCGGATTCTGGAGATCCACGACCTGCACAACGGCCCGGTCAACAATCGCCCGACCCATGACGGTTTCACGGCTGAGGGGGATCGATTCGGCCGCACCCGGTCGGCCGATGTTCCCGACCGATGCCGACATGCGCATCGATTGACCCTCTGCCAGAACAATGTCCACGGTGTGCGCGTCGCAGATGCGTGCTGCCCGCTCGGCGACGGCTTTGAGCACCGGCGCCACGTCGGTCGGCGAGTCCGAGATGACGCGCAGGATTTCCGCGGTCGCCGTCTGCCGTTCGAGGGCGGCGGCAGTCTCGTCGTGCGCCTGCAGGAGTTCGATCTCGGCCTGCTTGCGCGCGCTAATGTCGGTGATCGCGCCGACCAGCCGTTGCACGCGTCCGGATTCGCCTCTCTCTGCCACGGCACGATCCTGGATCCAGTTGTAACTGCCGGATGCGCTTTGAATGCGGTACTCGTGCTCGAACTGCTGTATCTCGCCCTTGAAGTAGCGCGCCATCACCGCGCGATATGCGGGAAGGTCCTCCGCATGAATCCGCGAACTCCAGACCGCCGGCGTGAGCTTGCGACCCTTGATCGCAAAGAACGTCTTGGCGCGATCGGACAGGTACAGCTCGCCGGTTCCGACGTTCCAGTCGTAGATGCCTTCGGTGGC
This sequence comes from Burkholderiales bacterium, assembly GCA_036526195.1. Taxonomy (GTDB): domain Bacteria; phylum Pseudomonadota; class Gammaproteobacteria; order Burkholderiales; family SG8-39; genus DATCYZ01. The sequence continues at coordinate 167,681 of DATCYZ010000033.1, read as the reverse complement.
GGCCCGTGTGGCGAGCGCGTAGCGCGCCTCGCTTTCGGCGAGCGCCTGCTCGAGCCGCTTCAGGCGATCGATATCGCCGGTGGAACCGACCATGCGCACGACCTTGCCCCGCGCATCGCGGATGCCGATCCCGTGCTGTCGCGCCCAGCGCCAATCGCCCCTCGGGCCGCGGAAGCGAATTTCGACTTCGAAGCGGTCGGTTTCGCCCCTGAAATGGGCGCGCAGGCGTTCGCTATAGCGGGGCTGGTCGTCAGGATGGATGCGTTCGTACCAGGCCGTTGCGTCGGGCACGTCCTTGCGACGCAGGCCGATCGCCTCGAAGACCTGATCCGAGTAGTAGATCGTATCGTTGACGATGTCCCAGTCGTAGGTGCCCTCGCTGCTCGCCCGGGTCACGAGATCGAGGCGCTCCGCGGCAAGCCGTTCCGCCGTCACGTTCTCGTAGCAAAGCAGGATCTGGCGCCCCGGCAACGATCGCTTGCTTGCTTGCAGCACCTGGCCACCGGGAAGCGACACCTCGTGTGGCCCCGGCCCGCGGCGCCTCAGGCTCGCATCGCGGCGCTGGAACTCGGAAAATGCGCGACCCGGTTTGAGCAGCGACTTCGGAAACAGCCCGAGTTCTGCGAATGCGGTGTTGAAGACCGCCAGCCGTCGATCGGCGTCGAAGACCGCGATGGCGGCGGGCAGGGCCTCGAGCAGCGCGGCCTCCGGGGCAGGCAGACCTCCGTCGCGGGTCGTAGGCTTCACCTTTTGTCGGGGACGCTGAGGCGCTTGCGCCTTGGTCCGTCGCTGCCGCTTCGCCTTCGAGCTTTTTGCCATGACGCGCCCTCCCAAGCCCGTGGGGCAGAGGGTAGGGGAATCATCGGGAAGCCACAAGCGCGCGGCACGGGTCGAGGCGTCTGTTCATTCGATCACCCGGTCGGCGCGCAGCAGCATCGAAGCTGGCAACTCGATAGCGAGCGCGCGGGCGGCCTTCCGGTTCAGCGTGAGCGCGATCCGCGGCGGCTGCTCGACCGGCAGATCGGCCGGATCAGCGCCCCGGAGGATCCGGTCGATGATCGACGCGGCACGTGCGGCTGCGTCATCGACGACCGGGCCGTAAGACAGCAGCCCGCCCGCCGCAGCAAAGCTGTCGTAGGCCGAGATCGCGGGTATGCCGTGCTCGATCGAGAGGGCGGCGAGGCGCGCAGCGTAGGCGAGCGTGAACCGGTTCGGCGCGACGAACATCGCGGCCGCGCCGCCCTGTTTCGCCGACGCGAATGCGGGCTCGAAATCGGCCACGGTGTCGAACCGGATGGGCAGGAGGGTGATCCCCATGCTGGCCGCCGGCGCGCGCATCTCCGTCAGGTATTTCGCATGGTTCTCGTCATACAACACGGCCACCTTGCGTGCGCGCGGCAATGCCTCGACGAGCAGTTCGAGCCGCTTGGGGCCGAGCTCGGGTGACATCAGGGAGATGCCGGTGAACCGGCCGGCCGGACGTCCGAGACTGCGCACCAGGCCGGTCGCCACCGGATCGTCGCTGACCACGAATACCACCGGAACACGCACGTCGGTCCGCGCGAAGGTACGCGCCACGTCGGATCCGGGTGTGAAGATCAGATCGAGGTCCGCGCGCAGCAGTTCGGCGGCAAGCCGGGGAAAGTGCGAACGATCGCCAGACGCATAGCGCCGTACGAACACCACCTGCCCGGGCTCCGCGTAGCCGAGCATCCGGAGGTGCCGTTCGATCGGGTCTGCCGAGCCGCCGGGCGCAGGCGGCGCACCGAAGTTCAGGGTTCCGATCCGTGGCGGGCGCCGCACGGACTGCGCGTGACCCCGCGACATGGCGGCAAGCACGCAGGCGGCCGCCAGAAACGCTCGACGTTTCATTCGATCACCCGGTCTGCGCGCAGCAGCAGATCGCCCGGGATCGCGGTACCGATCGCCTTGGCGGTCTTCAGGTTGACCACCAACTCGAGCCGGGTCGGCAACTCGATCGGCAGTTCGGCGGGTCGCGCGCCTTTCAGGATGCGGTCGACGAAATAGGCGGCGCGCGCGAAGATCGCCGGCATGTGGGGCGCGTAGGCGATCAGGCCGCCGGCATCGACGAGGGGCGTCCAGCCCACGACCATGGGAAGGCGGTTATCCAGTCCGAACTGGGCAAGGATCGCACCGTGCGAACCGACGATCTGGCCTTCGAAGCAGACGTAAACGGTATCCGGTCGATTCCTCGCAAGTGCGACAAGCGCGGCCGCAAGGTCCGTCTCGGACCGGATGGGCATCGGTCGGATTGAAAAACCGAGCCCGCGCGCCGCCACCTCAACCGCCTTCGACTCGTTCCGTGTATTGGCGTTACGCATATCCCAGAGGACCGCAAGCGTCCGGGCACGCGGCGCGACCGCGCGCAACAGTTCCACGCGCTTCTGCGCGAGATCGCTCGAAATGAAGGACACGCCCGTAATGTTTCCACCGGGGCGCGCAAGCGACGCAACTGCGCCGACCCCGACCGGATCGCCAATCGCCAGCATGACGATCGGAATCGTGCGAGTCGCCTTTTTCAGCGCAAGCAGCGTCACCGCACTGCTGACAACGATCACATCCGGGCGCAGGTCGATCAGTTCCCGGATCGTGGCATCGAGGAAAACCGTCTCGCCCTCCGCGGACTTGTAGATGATCTCGATCGTGCGGTCGGCAACATGGCCAAGCGCGCGCAAGCCATCGAGAAACGCCCGCCGCTCGACCGAGGGCGTGTCGTACACCGGCCCGAGGAGCAGGTAGCCGATCCGCGGCAAGCGGGCAGCCTGAGCGCCCAGCGCAGCACAGAGTCCGATGCCCGCCACCAGCCTGAGCGTCTCCCGCCGCGTTGTCATTGGGCGCCCGGCGCGAATCGGAGCGCCGGTGCCGCGGCGCCGGAACTGTTGCCGATCAGGAACTTTTCGACCGCGCCCGCGCCCCTGCTGCTCGCTCGCCTCATTCGGGCACCCGGTCGGCGCACGGCAGGATCCGCGACGTCTTCGCGCGCTCGGGACAGAGGTTTGGCTGCAGATGAAAACGAGGCGCGACGGTCGCTGCGCGCAGCGCACCGGTGCAGAACAAGACCCTGCGGCGTCCACCGCCACGGACCATGCAACCCCCCCTGAGGCGGTGAAGTATAGCGGCGCCGGAACGAAACGGTTACTGCCCCTCGTCGTACTCGGCGTCCGCCGCGAAGCTGGATCGAGCGTGCCGATACGGGGCGCGGGGCGCCGACGCAACCGAATCGTTGGACAGGCTCGGTCGATCGTCAGAATGGCCCATCGACACTGCGGCAGCAATCAGCACCACCAGCGTGGGAACGAGCATCGCGATGGCCTGGAGCAACTCCCTGAATGACATGGCGGCCTCCCTGAGGAATCCGGCGTCAACAGTCTCGCGCCTCCGGAGTTTCCAGACAGCGAAGCAATGCCCTTAGTTCCTGCGACTTTTGCACCCTCGCGCCGCAGCACGAAACCGCCCGGCTACCAGTGCAGCGGTGGTTTGCGGTGCAGCACGATGCCGTCCTTGGACACGGAGATATATCCGCCGACGGCGAGGTCCTTGAGGATGCGCCCGACCATCTCGCGCGAGGCGCCGACGCGGTTGGCGATGTCCTGCTGCGTCAGGCGCTCGCCGATCACCAGCTTGCCGTTCTTCTCTTCGGCGAGGTCGAGCAGCAGGTGCGCCACGCGCCCGTAGACATCCATCAGCGCGAGGCTCTTCACGTGGGCGGTGAGTGCGCGCACGCGCCGGATCAACTTGTCGATCAGGCTCAGCGCAAAAGCCGGGTTCTTCGTGACGAAGTCACGGAACTGCGCCTTGGGCACGGTCAGCAGGCGGCTTTGCTCGAGCGTCATGACCGAGGCCGAGCGCGGCCCGCCGTCGAGCACCATCTCGCCGAAGTATTCGCCCGCCCCGAGCGTCGAGAGCACGATCTCGTGGCCGTGCTCGTCGGCGACGAAGACCTTGAGGCGGCCCTCGATGACGATGTAGAGCGCGTCGGTCTCGTCGCCTTCGCTGAGGACGATCGTCTGCTTCGGGAAGCTGCGCGTGATGCCGTGCGCGCCAAGCTTGAGCATCTGCGCATCCGAGAGCCTCTCGGCGGCGACCGGCGGCGCATTCATCGGCGTGCGGGCCTAGCGGGGAAGCACCGACGTGCCCATGAGGAACTCGTCCACCGCGCGCGCGCACTGGCGCCCTTCGCGGATCGCCCACACCACGAGCGACTGGCCGCGGCGCATGTCGCCTGCCGCGAACACCTTGGGCACCGAGGTGAGGTAGCTGCCTGCGCCCTCGGTGGCGGCCTGCGCGTTGCCGCGCGCGTCCCTGGCGACGCCGAAGGATTCGAGCATCGACTGCACCGGCGAGACGAAGCCCATCGCCAACAGCACGAGGTCCGCCGGCAGGGTGAATTCCGAGCCGGCGATCTCGACGGGTTTGCCGTCCTTCCATTCGAGCCGCACGCCCTGCAGGGCGGTGACCCGGCCGTCCTTGCCGGTCAGCGCCTTGGTAGCCACCGACCAGTCGCGCTCGACGCCTTCCTCGTGCGAGGAGGACGTGCGCAGCCGTGTCGGCCAGTACGGCCAGACGGGGTTGGCCTCGGGATCGGGCGGCATCGGCAGCAGCTCGAACTGGGTCACCGATCTTGCGCCGTGGCGGTTCGAGGTGCCGACGCAGTCCGAGCCGGTGTCGCCGCCGCCGATGACAATGACATGCTTGTCCTTCGCCCACAGGTCGGCCACGCCGGTGTCCCCGGCCACGCGGCGGTTCTGCAGCGGCAGGAAATCCATCGCGAAGTGCACGCCGTCGAGTTCGCGGCCCGGCACCGGCAGGTCGCGCGGCACCTCGGCGCCACCCGCGAGCACCACGGCATCGAATTCATCGGCGATGGTGGCCGCATCGAGCACGGTCGCCGCGGCATTGCCCGCGCCGACCGGCGCGCGTCCGACCACGTGGTTGGTGCGAAACACGACGCCCTCGGCCCGAAGCTGCTCGACACGCCGGTCGATCAGCCACTTCTCCATCTTGAAGTCCGGAATGCCGTAGCGCAGCAGGCCGCCCACGCGGTCGTTCTTCTCGAACACCACCACCTCATGGCCGGCGCGCGCGAGTTGCTGCGCGCTGGCAAGCCCCGCCGGCCCCGAGCCGACCACGGCGACGCGCTTGCCCGACTTCACTCCCGGGGGCAGCGGCTTCACCCAGCCTTCCTCGAAGGCCTTGTCGATGATCGCGTGCTCGATCGACTTGATGCCCACGGGATCGTCGTTGATGCGCAGGACGCAGGCTTCCTCGCAGGGGGCCGGGCAGATGCGGCCGGTGAACTCCGGGAAGTTGTTGGTCGAGTGCAGCGTCTCGATCGCGCGCTGCCAATCCTCGCGAAACACAAGGTCGTTGAAGTCCGGGATGATGTTGTTCACCGGACAGCCGGACATACAGAAGGGCGTGCCGCAGTCCATGCAGCGCGCGCCCTGCACCGCCGCCTGCGCGTCGGTGAGGTGCAGCACGAACTCGCGGTAATGCCGGGTGCGCGCCTCCGGCGGCTCGGCGGCTTCGGCGAGGCGTTCGAACTCGAGGAATCCGGTGATTTTGCCCATCGTCAAGCCGCCGCCTTCCTGTTCGCCGCAGCCAGTTCGCCCAGCGCGCGGCGATACTCCTTCGGAAACACCTTGACGAAGCGCGCGCGCTCGGCGCCCCAGCCGTCGAGGACCTGCTGCGCGCGCCGGCTGCCGGTGGCGCGGGCGTGGTTCTCGACCAGGCGCCGCAGGATCGCCTCGTCGCCCTCGCCCAGGTGCCAGAACGCGCGCGCCAGCTTCGAGCGCTGCTCGGACTCCGTGAGCACGGCCTCGAGGTCGACCATGGCGGTGTTGCAGCGCGCCTCGAAGTCGCCGTCCGGATCGTAGACATAGGCGATGCCGCCCGACATCCCGGCCGCGAAGTTGCGACCGGTGCCGCCGAGCACCACGACCGTGCCGCCGGTCATGTACTCGCAGCCGTGGTCGCCGACGCCCTCCACCACGGCCTGCGCGCCCGAATTGCGCACCGCGAAGCGTTCGCCGGCGACGCCGCGGAAATAGGCTTCTCCGGCGATCGCGCCATAGAGCGCGACGTTGCCGGTGATGATGTTCTCGGTCGGCTCGCCGCGGAACTTGGGCGAGGGCTGCACCGCGATGCGGCCGCCGGAAAGCCCCTTGCCGCAGTAATCGTTGGTGTCGCCGATGACGTCGAGCGAAATGCCGCGCGCAAGGAAGGCGCCGAAGCTCTGGCCAGCGGATCCCGCGAAGCGCACCTGGATGGTGCCCTCCGGCAGGCCCTCGTGGCCGTAGCGCTTCGCCACTTCGTGCGACAGCATGGTGCCGACGGTGCGGTTGATGTTGCGGATCGGCATGTCGATGGCGACCTTCTCGCCGCGCTCGAGCGCGGACTGCGCAAGTTCGATCAGGCGCATGTCCAGCGCTTTCGCGAGTCCGTGGTCCTGCCCTTCGCTGTGGCGCCGCGACACTTCCGCCGGCATCGCCGGCATCTGGAAGATGCGCGAGAAGTCGAGCCCCTTCGCCTTCCAGTGCTCGATGCCTTTCCTCGTGTCCAGCAGGTCGGCCCGCCCGACCAGCTCCGCCAGGGTGCGCACCCCGAGTTGCGCCATCAGCGCGCGCGCTTCCTCGGCGACGAAGAAGAAGTAATTGACGACGAACTCCGGCTTGCCGGAAAACTTCCGGCGAAGGACCGGGTCCTGGGTCGCGACGCCGACCGGGCAGGTGTTCAGGTGGCACTTGCGCATCATGATGCAGCCTTCCACCACCAGGGGCGCGGTCGCGAAGCCGAACTCGTCGGCGCCAAGGATCGCGCCGATCACCACATCGCGGCCCGTCTTGAGCTGGCCGTCGACCTGCACCGCGATGCGTCCACGCAGGCGATTCAGCACCAGCGTCTGCTGCGTTTCCGCCAGTCCCAGCTCCCAGGGCGTGCCGGCGTGCTTGATCGAGGACCAGGGCGAGGCGCCGGTGCCGCCGTCGTGGCCGGAGATGGTGACGTGGTCGGCCTTCGCCTTCGACACGCCCGCGGCCACCGTGCCGACGCCGACTTCGGAGACCAGCTTCACCGAGATCGAGGCCGCCGGGTTGGCGTTCTTCAGGTCGTGGATCAGCTGCGCGAGGTCTTCGATCGAATAGATGTCATGGTGCGGCGGCGGGCTGATCAGTTCCACGCCGGGCGTGGCGTAGCGCAGTTCGGCGATGTACTCGGACACCTTGCGTCCGGGCAGCTGCCCGCCCTCGCCGGGCTTCGCGCCCTGCGCCATCTTGATCTGGATCTGCTCGGCGCTCGCAAGGTACTCGGCGGTGACGCCGAAGCGCCCCGAGGCCACCTGCTTGATCTTGGACTTGAGCATGTCGCCGGCTTCGAGTGCGATGTCGGTCTCGACCCGGTCGGCCCCAAGGCGCGAGCGCAGCGACTCGCCCGCCTTGACGATGCCATAGCGCTTGCGGTCCTCGCCGCCTTCGCCGGTGTTCGACTTGCCGCCGATGCGGTTCATCGCCACGGCGAGCGTGGCATGCGCCTCGGTCGAGATCGAGCCGAGTGACATGGCCCCGGTGGAGAATCGCTTGACGATCTCGGCGGCGGATTCCACCTCCTCGATCGGCACCGGCGTGCAGTCGCCGAGGCGGAACTCGAACAGGCCGCGCAGTGTCATGTGCCGGCGCGACTGGTCGTTGATGATGGCCGCGTACTCCTTGTACGTGGCCGGGGCGTTGTGGCGCGTCGCGTGCTGCAGCTTGGCGATCGCGTCCGGCGTCCACATGTGCTCCTCGCCGCGCACCCGCCAGGCATACTCGCCCCCGGCATCCAGCATCGACGAGAGCACCGGGTCGGCGCTGAAGGCCGCGCGGTGCTGCCGGATCGCTTCTTCCGCAAGCTCGAACACGCCGACGCCCTCGACCGAGGAGGCGGTGCCGGTGAAGTACTTGTCCACCAGGTCGCGCTTCAGTCCCACGGCCTCAAAGATTTGCGCGCCGGTATACGACATGTAGGTGGAGATGCCCATCTTGGACATCACCTTGCGCAGTCCCTTGCCGATCGCCTTCACGTAGTACTGGATCGCGCGGCTCGCCTCGGCCTGGTCGCCGGGGTGCATGGCCAGCACGGTCTCGAGCGCCAGGTACGGATGCACCGCCTCCGCGCCGTAGCCGCCAAGCAGCGCGAAGTGATGCACCTCGCGCGCGCTGCCGGTCTCGACCACCAGCCCGGTGCTGGTGCGCAGGCCGCGATTGGTCAGGTGCTGGTGGATCGCCGAGAGCGCGAGCAGGGCGGGAATTGCCACGTGGTCGGCGTCGACGCGACGGTCCGAGATAATGATGATCGAATCGCCCGCGCGCACCGCGTCCTCGGCCTGCGCCGCGAGCGAGGCAAGCCGCGCCTCGATCGCCTCCTTGCCCCAGGCCGCCGGGTAGGTGATGTCGAGTTCGCAGCTCTTGAACTTGCCGTGGGTATAGCGCCCGATGTGGCGGATCTTCTCCATCTCGTAGAAGTCGAGCACCGGCTGGCTGACCTCGAGGCGGATCGGCGGGTTCATCTCGTCGATGCCGAGCAGGTTCGGCTTCGGACCGATGAAGGACACGAGCGACATCACCAGCTCTTCGCGGATCGGGTCGACCGGCGGGTTGGTCACCTGCGCGAACAGCTGCTTGAAGTACTGGTACAGGTTCTTGTTGCGGTCCGAGAGCACCGCCAGCGGCGAGTCGTTGCCCATCGAACCGGTGGGTTCCTCGCCGTTCTGCGCCATCGGCGTGAGCAGGAACTTCACGTCTTCCTGCGTCGTGCCGAAGGCCTGCTGCAGGTCGAGCAGCCGCAGCGCGCTCTTCAGCGGCGGGGTCTTGTCGGTCTCGACGTCGTCCAGCTTCACGCGGATGCGGTCGATCCATTCGGCATACGGGCGCGCCGAGGACAGCGACTCCTTCAGTTCCTCGTCGTCGATGATGCGGCCCTTCTCGAGGTCGACCAGGAACATCCGCCCGGGCTGCAGGCGCCATTTCTTGACGATGCGTTCCTCGGGGACCGGCAGGCAGCCGCACTCGGAGCCCATGATGACGAGGTCGTCGTCGGTGACGATGTAGCGCGAGGGGCGAAGGCCGTTCCGGTCCAGCGTCGCGCCGATCATGCGACCGTCGGTGAAGGCGATCGAGGCGGGCCCGTCCCAGGGCTCCATCATTGCCGCGTGGTACTCGTAGAAGGCGCGCCGCGCCGGGTCCATCTGCGCGTGGTTCTCCCAGGCCTCCGGGATCATCATCATCACGGCGTGCGCCACCGAGTACCCGCCCATCACCAGCAGCTCGAGCGCATTGTCGAAGGAGGCGGAATCGGACTGGCCGTCATAGATCAGCGGCCAGATCTTCTCGAGGTCGCGCCCCAGCACCGGGCTGGAGATCGCCCCCTGCCGCGCGCGGATCCAGTTGACGTTGCCGCGCACCGTGTTGATCTCGCCGTTGTGCGCGATCAGGCGGAACGGATGCGCGAGGTCCCAGGAGGGAAAGGTGTTGGTCGAGAAACGCTGGTGGACCATGGCGAGCGCCGATTCGACGCGCGGGTCCTTCAGGTCGAGGTAGTACTCGCCGACCTGCGTGGCGAGCAGCATGCCCTTGTAGCAAAGGGTGCGCGCCGACATCGACGGCACGTAGAACTCCTTGCCATGGGCGAGCTTGAGGGCGCGGATCGCATGCCCCGCGCTCTTGCGGATGATGTAGAGCTTGCGCTCGAGCGCGTCGGTGACCATCACGCCGGCGCCGCGGCCGACGAACACCTGGCGGATCACCGGCTCGATCTGGCGCGCGGCGTCGGCGATGTCGCTGTTGTCGACCGGCACGTCGCGCCAGCCGAGCAGCACCTGGCCTTCGTCCTTGATCGCGCGCTCGATCTCGTACTCGCAGGCGAGCCGGCTGGCGGGTTCACGCGGCAGGAAGACGATGCCGACACCGTACTGTCCGGGCTTGGGCAGCTTCACGCCCTGCTTCGCCATCTCCTCGCGGAACAGCTTGTCCGGAAGCTGGATCACGATGCCTGCGCCGTCGCCCAGCCTGGGGTCGAAGCCGGTCGCGCCACGGTGCGTCAGGTTGCGAAGGACCGTCAGACCCTGCTCGACGATGCCGTGGGATTTGCGACCCTTGATGTTCGCCACGAAGCCGACGCCGCAGGCGTCATGCTCGTTTCTCGGATCGTACAACCCTTGCGCAACCGGCGGGAATCGATGGTCCACGGCTAAGCCTCTGGATACAAATGATTTTCTGACGTTTTCGCCGCTCTGCACAAACTGCGGGCGAACTGCCGAATATACTAGCCGACCCCAGTCCAGACAAGACCCGCCGGAGGGCTCAGGCGGCGTCGGTTTTTTTCGTGCAGTCGGCGATGGTTGCCTGCGCGAGGGCCGGATCGATGTCCCCCCGCATCACCGCCTGCCCGATCGCCTCGAGCAGCACGAAGCGGATGCGTCCGGCCGCAACTTTCTTGTCGACCTTCATGAGTTCAAGGTAGCGCGCAGGCAGCAGGTCCGCCGGCCCCTGCGACGGCAGGCCGGCGCGCGCGACCAGGCGGCGCACCCGCGTCGCCTGGTCGACGGCGAGCAGGCCCGCGCGGGCCGACAGGTCCGCCGCCATCACCATGCCCGCAGCCACGGCCTCGCCATGCAGCCAGGCGCCGTATCCCATTCCCGCCTCGATTGCGTGGCCGAAGGTATGGCCAAGGTTCAGCAGGGCGCGCCGGCCGGCCTCGCGTTCGTCTTCCGCCACCACCGCGGCCTTGAGTTCGCACGAGCGGCGGACCGCATGCTCCAGCGCCGGGGCCTCGCCCGCGACCAGGAGCGCGATATTGGCCTCGATCCAGTCCGCGAAACCGGCGTCCAGGGCAAGCCCGTGCTTGATGACCTCGGCCAGTCCCGCGCGCAGTTCGCGTGGCGGCAGCGTGGCCAGCACGCCGATGTCGGCGAGCACCGCCTGCGGCTGGTGAAAGGCGCCGACCATGTTCTTGCCACGCGCATGATTGATGGCCGTCTTTCCGCCCACCGAGGAATCGACCTGCGCAAGCAATGTTGTCGGGATCTGCAGGAACGGCACCCCGCGCTGGTAGGTGGCGGCCGCGAAACCGGCGAGGTCGCCCACCACGCCCCCGCCCAGTGCCACGACGAGCGTCTCGCGGTCGCAATGCGCGGCGAGCAATGCATCGAAGACGCGATCCAGCGTTTCCCAGCCCTTGGCCGCCTCGCCGTCCGGCACCACGATGCGGACCGTTTGCGTGTCGCAGGCGGCCAGGGCGCGCTCGACACGATCGAGATACAGCGGGGCGACGACCGGGTTGGTGACGATCGCCGCGCGCCGGCCGGCGGCATGCGGCGCATAAAGCGCCGCATCGTCGAGCACGCCCGTCCCGAGGTGGATGGGGTAGCTGCGCTCGCCGAGCGCTACGCGGAGCGAAGGCACGATTCCTCCAGACGCGTCTGCAGCGCGCGGGCCAGGGTGCGGGCATTCTGGATGCCGGTTTCGACCACCAGGTCGGCGATCTCGCGATACAGCGGGTCGCGTTCCTCGTACAGCGCCTGCAGCCGGCCGAGCGGATCGGCGCCCGAAAGCAGCGGCCGGTTGCGGTCGTGGCGGATCCGGCGATAGAGCGCTTCGGGCTTCGCGTGCAGGTAGACCACCGTGCCGGCGGCCGCCAGCACCCGGCGGTTCGCCTCGCGCAGCACCGCCCCGCCACCGGTGGCGAGCACGCAGTCGTGCTGCCCGGCGAGTTCTGCAATCATCTGCGCCTCGCGATCGCGAAACCCCGACTCGCCCTCGATCTCGAAGATCACGGGAATGCCGACCCCGCAGCGCCGCTCGATCTCATGGTCGCTGTCGAAGAACTCGCGGCCGAGCCTGCGCGCGAGCAATCGCCCGGCGGTCGTCTTGCCCGCGCCCATCAGTCCCACCAGGATGAGGTTGCCCGCCGACTGCATCGGGACATTGTAGCGGCGGCGCCGGAAAGAAAACGGCCGGGCAAGCCCGGCCGTGCCGTCAGGAGGAGACGTGGCAAATCAGCGCAGATTCAGCCGGTCGTTGACGATCCGCGGCGTGATGAACACCAGGAGTTCGGTCTTCTGCGAAGTCTTCTGGTCGTTCTTGAACAGGAACCCGACGTAGGGCAGGTCCCCGAGGAACGGCACCTTGGTGACGTCCTGGCGATCGGTCTGCTCGTAGATCCCGCCGATCACCACCGTGCCGCCGTTCTCGACCAGAACCTCGGTCTTCACGTGCTTGGTGCTGATCTGCACGCCCGCCGGCGTGGTGGCGCCCGGCGCGTCCTTGTTCACGTCGAGCGTCATGATGATGTTGCCGTCCGGCGTGATCTGCGGCTTCACCTTGAGCGCGAGGTTCGCCTTGCGGAACGAGACCGCGGTGGCCCCCGAGGAAGTGGCCTGCTGGTACGGGATCTCCGTGCCCTGCTCGATCAGCGCCTCGACCTGGTCTGCCGTCAGCACCCGCGGGCTGGAGATGATCTTGCCCTTGCCGTCGGCTTCCAGCGCGGTGAGTTCCAGGTTGATGAAGCGCGTGAGCGAGGGCCGGAACAGCGTGATCGCGAATTGCCCCGCGCTGAAGCTGTTCAGGCCGGCCGCGGGCAGGTTGACCTGGTAGCCGTCCGGGAAGTAGCCGGTGCCCGGGTCCGGCGTCTGGCCCGTGCGGATGCCGGAACCGATCTGGTTGCCGCTGATGATGAAGCGGTCGTCGCGAGAGCCCGCAACCGAGAGGCCACCCGGTGAATTGGGCTGCCGCAACAGGGAGACGTCGTTGAAGCCGAGCTTCGCACCGAGGTTCTTGGCGAAGGTGTCGCTCGCCTCGACGATGCGCGCCTCGATCATCACCTGGCGCACCGGAATGTCTATTTTCGCGAGCAGCTTTCGGACCTCTTCCAGCCGGCTCGGCACGTCCTGGACGAACAGCGTGTTGGTGCGCGCGTCAACCACCGCGCTGCCGCGCTTCGAGAGGATCGGCTGGGTGCGGTCGGAGAGCAGCTTCTGCACGTCGCCGGCCTTCTGGTAGTTCATCTGGAAGGACTCGGTACGCGTCTGCTCGAGCTCGGTGATCTGCTGCTGTGCCTCGAGCGCGAGCTTCTCGCGGGTGGCGAGCTCGTCGCGCGGCGCGATCCAGACCACGTTGCCGTTCTTGCGGCTGTCCAGCCCCCGGGTCTGCAGGATGATCTCCAGCGCCTGGTCCCAGGGCACGTCCTTCAGCCGCAGCGTGATGTTGCCGGTCACCGTGTCGCTGGTGATGATGTTGAGGTCCGTGAAGTCGGCGATCACGTTCAGCACCGCGCGCACTTCCACGTTCTGGAAGTTGAGCGAGAGCTTCTCGCCAACATAACGGCCGCGCTGCGAGGCGCGGCCCTGGTCGGCGGACACCGGCTTCACTTCAACCACGAACTGGGTCTCAGACTGGTAGGCCGTGTGCTCCCACTGACCGCGTGGCTCGATCACCATGCGCACGTTCTCGCCCTGCTGGAAGGTGCTGACCAGCTGCACCGGCGTGGCGAAGTCGACCACGTCCAGCCGCCGCCGCAGGTTCTCCGGCAGCGTGGTCTTCAGGAACTCGACGACCAGGTTCTGGCCCTGCTGACGGATGTCGATGCCGGTCGAGGTGTCGGAGAGGTCCACCACCACCCGGCCTTCGCCCGAGCTGCCGCGGCGGAAGTCGACATCGCGGATCGCGTGCTTGGCATCGACCTTGCCGTCGGCAAAGTGCGCGGTCTGGCCCGCCGGCGCCGCCGCGGAGACCGCCGGCGCAGACAGGGTGACGACGAGCGCCTTGCCGTCGATCACCGCCTCGTGCGGCACCGGCCGGCGCAGGTTGAGCACCAGGCGCGTGCGGTTGGCGCCTTGCACCACGTTCATGCTGCGCAGTTCGCCCTGGCTGAAGTCCTGGCTGGCGCGGCCGAGCGCGTTCGCGGTGTTCGGGAAATCGAACGCGATGCGCGCCGGGGTGGCGACGGTGAAATTCGGCGGCACGGCCGCAAGCGGTTCCTTGGTCACGATCCTCAGGATCACCTTGCCGCCCTGCTCGGTGACGTTGACCGATTCGATGCTGTTGCCCTGCGCGAGCGCAAGACCGAGGCCCGCGAGCCAGAACGCGAGGAGTTTGACTACGGTTCGCATGATCATCGTTTGCTTCCCTCCTGCAGTTGCAGCGCGCTCTCGCGTTCGGTCCATTCGCCGGCCCCGTCCTGCACCAGCTCCTTGAGCGCGATCTGTCCGTCATTGACGGACGTGATCACGCCGAAATTCTGTCCCATGTAATTCCCCTTCTTGACCCGGTACAGGTTCTGCCCGGCCACCACGAGGGCAAATACCGCGTCCTTCTGTTCGAGCGTGCCGACCATCTGGATCGACTCGAGGGGAAAGGCTTCGAGCGGCTCTTTCGGGCGGTCCCGGTCGGGTGCCAGCTTGCCGGCGGCCGCGGTCGCCGTTCCCGACTGCGCGACGATGATGCGATCGGGCCGGAACGGGTCGACGTCGCCTTCCGCGGTGTAGGGCACCGGCTCGTAATCCCTGACCTTCGGCAGCGGGTCGACACGACCGCGCACGTCCTTGGTCATTGCGGTCAGTTCCTGCTTGAGGTCGCTGTGCTCCTCGCCGCCGCAGGCGGCGAGGACGCTGGCGCAGGCCAGCACGATCAGGCGCTTCATTTTCTCGCCCCCTTCTTCGCGGCCTGCTGCGCCTTGCGCTGCGACGCGATTTCTTCCTCGTCGAGGTAGCGGAAGGTGCGCGCGGTGGCGTCCATGGTGAGGTTGCCGTCCTTGCCCGCGGTGATCGCAACGTCGTTCAGCGTGACGATGCGCGGCAGCTGCCCGACATCCGAGGCAAAGGCGCCCATGTCGTGGTACGTGCCCACAACCTTCACCTTGATCGGCAATTCGGCGTAGAACTCCTTGGCCGATTCGGCACTTTCGGGCTTGAACAGCTCAAACAGCAGGCCGCGGCCAAGACCGGCCTGGTTGATGTCCACGAGCAGCGCGTCCATCTGCGACTTGTTCGGCAACTGGCGCAACAGCGCGCCGAACTGCGTTTCGATCTCGCGTTCCTGCTGCTTCAGCAAATCGAGGTTGACCGCCTGCTTCTTCTTGTTGAGGTACTCCTCCTTCAGCTTCACCTCTTTCTGCTTGCCCGCCTCGATTTCCTCGATCTGTCCCTGCCAGTGCCCGAAATAGCCGCCCACCGGCAGCGCGACCAGGATCGCAAGCAGCGCCGCAAGTTTCGGGATCAGCGGCCAGGTGCCGGGATCCTTCGGATTGAGGTGCTTGAAGTCTTCGGCAATCGCGTTGAGGTTGATCGCCATGGCTTAACCTTTTTTCGCGGCCGGCTTGGCCGCGCCCTTGGCAGCTGCGTCCTTGGCTTCGTCCTTCGCGGCGCGCTTGAGCGCGAGCGTCAGGTCGAATTCCGAGACGCGCTTCTTGTCGACGATCGAGGCCTTGATCTCGATGAGGCCGGGGCTTTCCAGCCAGGGCGAGGATTCGATGTTGCGCATCAGCGTGGACACGCGGGCATTCGACTGGGCGTAGCCGCTCACCCGCACCGACAGGCCCTTCTGCGTCACGGACTTCAGGTACACGCCCTCGGGCATCTGCCGCACCAGTTCGTCCAGCAGGTGGACGGTCTGGGCGCGGTCGGTCTGCAGGGTTTCGATTACCTGCTTGCGCGCGAGCAGCGCGGCGATCTCGTCCTTCAGCTTCTTGATTTCCTCGATTTCCTTGTCGAGTTTCTTGTTCTCGCCGACCAGGAAGCTGTTGCGGTCGGCCTGGGTCTGCAACTGGTTGCTGTTGTAGATGTGGCCGGCGCCGACGACTGCCAGGCCGAGCACGGCCGTCAACCCGGCGAGCACGGCAAAGTGCTGGCGGGCGCGCTTGCGGCGCTCCTCGCGATGCGGCAACAGGTTGATGCGTGTGCTCATATCGGGTCAAACCTCCGCATGGCGAGCCCGCAGGCAACGATCAGCGAGGGCGCATCGACGATCAGGCGCTTCAACTGGATTCGCGGCGAAGTCTGCATCGAGGCAAACGGGTTGGCCACAATGGCCGGGACCTGCGTGCGGGTGTTCACCACCTCGTCCAGCCCCGGAATGACGGCCGAGCCGCCCGCGAGCAGGATGTGGTCGACGGTGTTGAATTGGGTGGAACTGAAGAAGAACTGCAGCGCGCGCTGCACTTCCATTGCCACGTTCTCCATGAACGGGCGCAGGACCTCGGCCTCGTAATCGTCGGGCAGCCCCCCGGTGCGCTTGGCATTCTCGGCTTCTTCCGGCGACATGCCGTAGCGCGCGACGATGTCCTGCGTCAGCTGGCTGCCGCCGAAGGCCTGTTCGCGCGTATAGACGGACTGGTCGTTGCGCAACACGGTGATCTGCATGACGCTCTGGCCGACATCGACCACCGCGATGTTCTGGTCCTTGCCACCGCCGGGCAGTTGTTCAACCACCAGCGCCAGCGCCATCTGCTGGGCATAGGACTCGACGTCCATCACCAGCGCGCGGAGTCCCGCCGATTCGGCGATCGCCACGCGGTCCTCGACTTTCTCCTTGCGTGTCGCCGCGATCAGCACTTCCTGCTCTTCCGGCGACGACGGGGAGGGCCCGAGCGTCTGGAAGTCCAGGTTGACCTCCTCGAGGGCAAACGGGATGTACTGGTTCGCCTCGGATTCGACCTGGATCTCGAGTTCGTCCTCGCGCAGCCCGGACTGGACGATGATCTTCTTGGTGATCACCGCGCCCGAGGGCACGGCCATGGCGACGTGCTTGGTGCGCGTGCCGAGGCGCTTGTAGGCGCGCTTGACGGCCTCGGCGACCGCCTCGAGGTTGTTGACGTTGCCGTCGACCACCGCATCACGCGGCAATGCCTCCATGGCATATCGGTCGACCCGGTACGCGCCCTTGCCCGCATCGACGATTTCCAGCATCTTGACGGATGAGGAACTGACGTCGAGCCCGAACAGCGGGGGAGCCTTCGGAGTGAAGAGATCGAAGCCCATCGCTATTTTTCCTTGTGCACCGGCCTGTTAGGTGCAATACGTAGAATTCGCGTTAAATGCTAGCAACAACTCCCGCAGGTGTCTAGTAAATCCTCCCCGGCAGCGGGGCCCATTCATGCTACCTTGCCTGCCCGCCCGAACCCGCGGCATTCCGTCACACTCTAACCCCCTTGATGTGGCTCCGTTTTTTACTGTTTCCGTTCGTCCTGCTGCTGGGCCTCGCCACGGCTGGTGCGCTGATGGCCGCCTTCGTGGTGCTGCTTGCCTGGCCGAACCTGCCCACCCTGGGGATGCTGACCGATTACCAGCCCAAGATTCCGCTGCGGGTCTACACCGCTGAAGGCATCCTGATCGGCGAGTTCGGCGAGGAGCGGCGCTCGGTCGTGTCGATCCGCGACGTGCCGCCGTTGCTGAAAGCGGCCATCCTCGCGGCCGAAGACGAACGCTTCTACCAGCACGCCGGCATCGACTATCTCGGCGTGCTGCGTGCAGCGTACGCCAACCTCATCGCAGGGGGGAAACGGCAGGGCGCCAGCACCATCACCATGCAGGTGGCGCGCAACTTCTTCCTGTCCTCGGAAAAGACCCTGACCCGGAAGCTTTACGAGGCGCTGCTTGCCTTCAAGATCGAGCACAGCCTGACCAAGGACCAGATCCTCGAGCTGTACGTGAACCAGATCTATCTCGGCCAGCGCGCGTACGGATTCGCCGCCGCCTCGCAGATCTATTACGGCAAGGCGCTGGGCAACCTCACCATCGCCGAAATGGCCATGCTGGCCGGCCTGCCCAAGGCACCGTCTTCCTACAACCCTGTTGCGAATCCACAACGCGCGAAACTCCGGCAGCAGTACGTGCTGCGCCGGATGCGTGATCTTGGACACATTACTGCGGCGCAGCATGAAGAGGGCGGCAAGGCGTCCCTGCACGTCCGCCGGGAAACCGCCCACTTCTCGGTGGCTGCGGACCACCTCGCCGAAATGGTCCGCCAGGCGATCTACGAGCAATACCCGGAAGCGGCCTACACCAAGGGCTTTCGCGTCTACACCACCCTGCGCGCCGCAGACCAGGAGGCTGCGTACACCGCCCTGCGCCGCGGCGTGCTCGAGTACGACCGACGCCACGGCTACCGCGGCCCCGAGGGCTTTGCCAGGCTCACCGAGCCGCTTGACGAGGACGAGATCGACGATGCGCTGGCGGAGCACCCGGACAGCGAAGACCTGGTCGCGGCGCTGGTGCTCTCGGCCGGCCCCGGCAGCGTCGAAGTCGCGCTGCGCAACGGCACGCGCGTGAAGATCGAGGGCGAGGCCTTGAAGTTCGTAGCGCGCGCGCTCGACCCAAAGGCCGCGCCGCAGCGCAGGATCCAGCGCGGCGCGATCGTCCGCCTGCAGAAGGACGAGCGGCAGCGCTGGCAACTCGCCCAGTTGCCCGAGGTCGAGGCGGCCTTCGTCTCGCTCGATCCCTCGGACGGCGCGGTGCGCGCGCTGGTGGGCGGGTTCGATTTTTCACGCACCAAGTTCAACCACGTGGTGCAGGCCTGGCGCCAGCCCGGTTCCTCGTTCAAGCCCTTCATCTACTCCGCGGCGCTCGAGAAGGGGTTTACCCCGGCTACGGTGATCGCCGACGAACCGATCGTGGTCGATGCGGAGATCACCGGCTCGCAGCGCTGGGAACCGAAGAACTACGACGGCAAATTCGAGGGGCCGCTGCGGCTGCGCAACGCGCTCGCCAAGTCGAAGAACATGGTGTCGATCCGCATCCTCGAGGCGATCGGCCCGAAGTACGCGCAGGACTACATCCGTCGCTTCGGCTTCGACGCCGACAAGCACCCGCCCTACCTGACCATGGCGCTCGGCGCCGGCTCGGTGACGCCGATGCAGGTGGCGCGCGGCTACGCCGTCTTCGCGAACGGCGGCTTCCTCGTGCAGCCGTACTTCATCCAGAAGATCGTCGATGACCGGGGCAACGTGCTCGCGGTGGCGAACCCGCCGCTCGCCGGGGACCCGGCGCTGCGCGTGATCGATGCGCGCAACGCCTTCATCATGGACAGCCTGCTGCAGGACGTGACGCGCTATGGCACGGCGGCGCGCGCGGCGCGGCTGGGACGCCACGACCTTGCCGGCAAGACCGGCACCACCAACGAGTTCGTCGATGCCTGGTTCGCCGGCTACCAGCCCACGGTGGCCGGGGTCGCCTGGGTCGGCTACGGCCAGCCGCGCAGCCTGGGACGCAACCAGACCGGCGGTTCAGTCGCCTTGCCGATCTGGCTGGGCTACATGGAAAAGGTGCTGAAAGGCGTGCCGGAAGTCGCCCGCACCCCGCCCGAGGGCGTGGTGAGCGCCCTCACGGAACCCGATCCGGCAAGACCCGACGACGGCAAGCCGGTGTCCGAGTTCTTTTACCGCGAGTACCTGCCAGGTCCGGCTGCGCCGCCGGGCCTGCCTGGAATGCCGGTCCTCCCCGGGGCCCCCGCCATTCCCCCCGTGGAGAACCCGTTCAAGGCGCCGCCGGTCTAGGCGCGAGCACGACGCCTTCGCCGCTCTGGGCCGACACCAGCCGCGAGAGCGCCGCGTAGAACTCGCTGCCGTCGCGGGAGTCGTGCCAAGCCGTCCCGTCCCAGCGGAAATGAAACCCGCCCGAGCGCGCCGCGACCCAGAGTTCGCGCGCCGCCCCGTGCCGGTTGATGATGATCCTGGAGCCGTCGGCGAACTCGATGTCGAGCACCCCGCCGGGTTTGGGCTCGAGGTCCGCATCCACGCCACAGGCCTCGAGCGCCTGCTCGATGCGTTCAAGCTCGGCATCGGTGAGGGCCTCGAACTCGGAATCTGTCAGGCTTGACATCATGGGGTGCGGCGCCTCCGTGCTAGCATCGATATTTTAGTGCAGCCCCTCTGAAGATGCCCCGCGCGCCCCTTGTTCTGGCCGTCCTCGCATGCTTGGTCGCGGTCGGCTGCGGCCAGCGCGGGGAGCTTTATCTGCGCGACAAGCCGCCCCCCGGCGTCAAGCCGCCGAAGACCGAACCGGTGTACAAGCCGGTGCCGTATCCGGCCGAGCCGCGCACCGAGGGCGGCGACGCCGGCAAGCCGCAGTAAGGTCCCCCCATGAGCTTTGCGTACGTCGCGGGCGCACTGCGCGCCGAAGAGGTGCCGCTCGAGGAGATCGCGCGCCGGCACGGCACGCCTTGCTACGTCTATTCGCGCGCCGCGATCGAGGCGGCGTATCGCAGCTACGCCGATGCGCTCGAGGGTTGCGCGTCGATGGTGTGCTATTCGGTCAAGTCGAACTCCAACCTCGCAGTGCTCGCACTGCTGGCGCGGCTCGGCGCCGGATTCGACATCGTTTCCGGCGGCGAGCTTGCCCGGGTGCTCGCCGCGGGGGGGGATGCGCGGCGCACCGTGTTCTCGGGCGTCGGCAAGAGCGAAGCCGAGATCGCGCAGGCGCTCGAAGCGGGCGTGTTGAGCCTGAACCTGGAGTCCGAGGCCGAGTTCGAGCGTGTCGAGGCGGTGGCCGGACGGCTCGGCCTTCGCGCGCCAGTCGCCTTTCGCGTCAATCCGGATGTCGACGCGAAAACCCATCCCTACATCTCGACCGGCCTGCGCGAGAACAAGTTCGGCGTGGCCTACGCGGACGCGGAACGGCTGTACCGGCGGGCTGCGGCTTCGGCGCACATCGAGGTCACGGGCATCGGCTGCCACATCGGCTCGCAGCTCACCGACGGCGCGCCGCTGGTGGAGGCGACGGTGCGTATCAT
The DNA here is from genome assembly GCA_036526195.1 of Burkholderiales bacterium. Classification (GTDB taxonomy): domain Bacteria; phylum Pseudomonadota; class Gammaproteobacteria; order Burkholderiales; family SG8-39; genus DATCYZ01. Next base: position 146,907 of record DATCYZ010000033.1, on the reverse strand, counting down.
CGCCCTCGTCGAGCGCCTTGCGCGGGCCGGCATCACGCTTTCGCACATCGACGTCGGCGGCGGCATCGGCATCCGCTACCGCGACGAGACGCCGCGCCCGGTGGGCGAGACGATCGCGGCGATCCGCGGCGCGCTTGCCGGTCGGCGCGAGATGCTGATCGTCGATCCGGGTCGCTCGATCGTCGGCAATGCCGGCGTGCTCCTCACCCGCGTCGAGTACGTGAAGCCCGGCGAGGCAAAGAGCTTCCTCGTGGTCGATGCGGCCATGAACGACCTGCTGCGCCCGTCGCTGTACAGCGCCTGGCACGAGGTGCTGCCGGTGCGCGAGGCGCCCGCGCAGGCGGCCGGGGCCGTGGTCGACGTCGTCGGCCCGGTCTGCGAGTCGGCCGATTTCCTCGCCAAAGACCGCCGACTTGCCGCGCAGGCCGGCGACCTGCTGGCCGTCATGTCCGCAGGCGCCTACGCAATGGTCATGAGCTCCAACTACAACACCCGGCCGCGCGCCGCCGAAGTGCTGGTGGACGGTGGCGCCGCACATCTGGTGCGACGCCGCGAGACGGTCGAGGAAATGCTTGCCATGGAGTCGGTGCCGAAATGAGGATCCTGCGTTTTCCCGTTCGCCTGCCGGCGCTCGTGCTGTGTGCCGCGCTGCTGGCCGCCTGCGGCAAGGAGGCGGCGCCGACCAAGCGCCCGGCCGGCCCGCCGCCCGTCCTCGTCACCGCGACGCAGGTGCAGCCGCGCAGCTTCGAGGTCTACGAGGAGGTTGTCGGCGCCCTCGAGAACGTCATGGACCCGAAGCTCGGCGCGGAGGTCGCGGGCCGGGTGATCCGGGTCCTCGCGCATACCGGCAAAAAGGTGAAGAAAGGCGAGTTGCTCGCCGAGATCGACCCGCAGGATTTCGAGATCCAGGCGCGCGCGGACACCGCCGACATCGCGCGGCTATCGACGCTGCTGGAGCAGGCCGAGCGTGTCGTCGAGCGCCAGACGCGCCTGATGGAGAAGGGCTTCATCTCGCAGAACGCGGTGGACGATGCCACCGCGCAGCGCAACGCCCAGCGCGACCAGCTCGCGGCGGCGAAGGCGCGCGGCGACCAGACGCGGCGCAGCATCGGCAAGGCACGGGTGCTTGCGCCGATGGACGGCGAGATCGAACGCCAGGCGGTCGCCAGCGGCGATTTCGTGAAGGTCGGCGACCTGCTCTTTACGATGGTCGGGACACGGGTGCTGCGCGCGCAGCTGTTGCTGCCCGAGAGCGCCGCCGAGCGCATCCAGCCGGGCCTGAAGGTCCGCTTCTTCACGCCCGCGGCACCGAGCCGCGTCGTCGAGGCGGCCATCAACGACATCAAGCCGACGGTGGGCACGGCCAATCGCGCGCTCAACGCGATCGTGCGCTTTGAGACCTCCGACCCGGCGTTTCGCGGCGGCGGCAGCGTCACCGCGCGCATCGTCATCGCGGTGAAGGACAAGGCGCTGATGGTCCCCGAGCAGAGCGTCGTGCTGCGGCCCGCAGGCAAGGTGGTGTACGTGATCAGGGAAGGCAAGGCCGAGCAGCGCGTCGTGGAGACGGGGCTCAAGCAGGACGCCCTGCAGGAGATCGTGAAGGGGTTGGCGGCCGGCGAAACGGTCGCGGTGGACGGCGCGGGATTCCTCACCCACGGCGCCGCCGTGGCGTTCCCGAAGCCGGCGGCCAAGCCGGGCGCGAAACCCGAAGGCAAGGACGGCGCAAGGCCGGAAGGCAAGGGCGGGATGAAATCCGGGGACCGTCCGGGCGGCGGACCGCCCGCCACCGATGCGAAGGATGCTGCGGCGAAGGGGTAAGTCATGACGCTCCCTGAACTGTCCATCAAGCGGCACGTCCTCGCGTTCATGCTGAACGCGGTGCTGATCCTGTTCGGCGTCATCGCCTACACCCGAATGGGCGTCGACAAGCTGCCCTACATCGAGTTCCCGGTGGTCTCGGTCACCACGGCGCAGAAGGGCGCCAACCCGGACGTCATCGACGCGGCGATCACCAACCTGATCGAGACCGCGGTCAACAGCGTGCCCGGCATCGAGCACATCCAGTCGACCTCCTCGCCCGGCGTTTCCGTGGTGTCGATCACCTTCAATCTCGACAAACGCATCGATTCCGCCTTCCAGGAGGTGCAGGCGAAGGTGAACCAGGTGGTGCGCCGCCTGCCAAAGGACGCCGACCCGCCGGTGGTCGCGAAGGTCGAGACCAACACCTCGCCCATCATGTGGATGGCCCTGCAGGGCGATCGCACCCAGCAGCAGCTCAACCAATACGCCATCAACATCATCAAGAAGCGCCTCGAGACCATTGACGGCGTGGGCGAGATCCGCATCGGCGGGCGGCGCGACCGCACCATCCGCGTCAACCTGCAACCCTCGAAGATGGCGGCCTTCGGCGTCGCCGCGCAGGACATCGCCGAGGCCTTCGGCAAGGAGCACATCCAGTTCTCCGGCGGCTTCCTCACCGGCCGCACCACCGAGCACCTGGTGAAGCTCGACCTTGAATTCCATCGCCTCGACGAACTCGGCGCGATGATCATCGGCCAGCGCGAGGGCGCGCCGGTGCGGCTGCGCGATGTCGCCGAGATCGAGGACGGCCTGACGGACTTCCGCCAGCTCGCGCGCTTCAACGGCAAGCCCACCGTCGGCGTGGGCATCGTCAAGGTGCCGAACACCAACACCGTGGACATCATCCACGCCGTGCAAGCCCGCGTCGACGGCGAGATTCGCGCCCAGCTGCCGCCGGGGCTGGCGCTGCATTACGTGCAGAACGACGCGATCTTCATCGGCGAGATGGTCAGTTCGCTGAAGAACCACCTGATCGAGGGCACGCTGCTCGCCGCGCTCATCGTCTGGCTGTTCCTGAAGAGCCTGCGCTCGACGCTGATCATCGCGACCTCGATCCCGGTGTCGCTGTTCGGCGCGATCGCGGTGATGTACTTCTTCGGCTACACCTTCAACTCGGTGACGCTGCTCGCGCTCCTGCTGCTGATCGGCGTGGTGGTGGACGATGCCATCGTGGTGCTGGAAAACATCTACCGGCACCGTGAGGAGGACCCCGGGACCGACGCCATGACCGCGGCCGCCACCGGCAGCCGCGAGGTCGCCTTTGCCGTGATTGCGGCGAGCTTTGCGCTGGTGGCGATCTTCGCGCCGGTGATCTTCGTCTCCGGCATCCTCGGCCAGTTCCTGCGTTCATTCGCCGTCGTGGTGACCTTCGGCGTGCTGGTGTCGCTTTTCGTGTCCCTCACCCTGACGCCGATGCTGTGCTCGCGTTATCTCGAGGTGAAGGCACAACACGGGCGCGTGTACTGGGCGCTCGAGCGTTTCTTCCAGGGCATGGAGCAGCTCTACCGGCGCGCGCTCGACGGCTCGCTCAAGTACCGCTGGCTGGTGATGCTGGCGGCGCTCGCGGTGACGTTGTCCTCGGTCTTCTTCTTCAAGCAGCTGCCCACGGAACTCGCGCCGCAGCAGGACGAGGGGCGCTTCCTGGTCGGCATCCGCACACCGCTCGGCTCGTCCATCGAGTACACGGAATCGAAGCTGCGCGAGGTTGAGACCATCGTCTTCCGGCATAAGGAGATCGTCACCGAGTTCGGCATCATCGGGCTGGGCTCGGCGGGGCAGGTGAACCAGGCGACGCTGGTGGTGCGCATGAAGCCGCGCGCCGAGCGCAAGCGCTCGCAGCAGGAGATCCTGGTGGTGCTGCGGCGCGAGCTGTCGCAGATCGCCGGCGCGCGGGTCTTCCCGCGCCCGCCCGGACTGGTCCAGGGGCAACGCTCGGAACCGCTGCAGTTCGTCGTCAAGGGCCCGAACCTGCAGGAGATGGGGCGGCTCGCCACCGAACTGCAGCGCACGCTGCAGGCGGACCCCGGCATCGGACGCATGGACACCGACCTGCAGCTCAACCTGCCGCAACTGGTGCTGCAGCCGGACCGGGTACGCGCCGCCGGACTCGGGCTGAACTCCTCGGACGTCGCGCTCGCCATCAACATGCTCACCGGCGGCATCGACATTGCCAAGTACAACGACATCCCGGGCGACGGCGAGCGCTACGACATCCGCGTGAAGGCGAAAGAGGGCGAGTTCCGCCAGCAGGCCGACCTGTCGAAGATCTACCTGCGCAACCGCACCGGGCAGTTGGTGCGGCTGGACAGCGTGGCGCGCTTCAGCGAAGTGGTCGGACCGGCGGTCATCGGCCGCTTCGACCTGCAGTACGCTGCCACCTTCTACGCCACTCCGGCGGTGGCGCTTGGCACCGCCATCGAGAAGGTGCGCGCCGCCGCGAGCGACCTGCCGATCGGCTATTCCGTCGCCTTCATCGGTGAGGCGGAGCAGCTCGAGAAGACCAGCGGCGCCACCATCTTCACCTTCGTGCTGGCGCTGGTGCTCCTCTACATGGTCCTCGCCAGCCAGTTCAACTCGTTCCTGCAACCGCTGCTCATCATGCTGGCGGTACCGCTCGCCATCATCGGCGGTGTGTTCGCGCTGTGGATGTTCCAGCCCCTGTCGCAACTCGGTGCGCTGGTGGGCTGGGAGATCCGCACGCACACGCTGAACATCTACTCGGGCATCGGCCTGGTGCTGCTGATCGGCCTGGTGGCGAAGAACTCGATCCTGCTGGTCGACCTCACCAACCAGCGGCGCGCGCAGGGCATGGGCGTCGATGCGGCCCTCGCCGACGCCTGCCCGATCCGCATGCGCCCGGTGCTGATGACCTCGCTCACGCTGATCCTCGCGTTGCTGCCGGCCTCGCTGGGGCTGGGGGCGGGCGCCGAGACCAACCAGCCGCTGTCGATCGCGGTGATGGGCGGCATGGTGACCTCGACGCTGCTCACGCTGGTGGTGGTGCCGGCGGCGTATTCGCTGATCGAGAACTGGCGCGAGCGGCGGCGCGGCGCCGCGCTGCCGGCCGGCGCCGCGGCCCTGCACGGCCCGCAGGACCGCCGGCGCGATCCCTGAGCGGCGCGACTGCGGCCTCCGGCTAGATCCGGAACGCGATCAGGAAGGGCCCGCGGCGCTTGAGGGCGCCGCGCATGGCATCGGCAAAGCCCTCCAGCGTCGCCACCTGCACCGCCTCGACGCCCATGCCGGCGGCGAGCTTCACCCAGTCGAGATCCGGGTGGCCGATGTCGAACAGCGCCTCCGAGGTCGGGCCGGGCTGCGCGCCGACCGAGACCAGCTCGCCCTGCAGGATGCGGTAGATGCGGTTGGCGAAGACCACGGTGACCACGTCGAGCTTCTCGCGCGCCTGCGTCCACAGCGACTGCAGCGTGTACATGCCGGCGCCGTCGGCCTGCAGGCAGATCACCTTGCGGTCCGGGCAGGCGATCGCCGCCCCGGTCGCCGCCGGCAGGCCGACCCCGATCGCGCCGCCGGTGTTCTGCATCCAGTCGTTCGGCGCCGCGCCGAAGGTCGGCGCGAACAGCGCGCGGCCCGAGGTCACCGCGTCTTCCATGACGATCGCGTTCTCCGGGATCAGCGTGGCGAAGGTGTGGGCAAAGGCGAGCGGCTCGAAGGCGCCGCGCGCCGCGCCGGCGAGCGCCGGCGGCGCGGGGATCGCCACCTTGCGCGGCGCGCCGAGTTCATCGGCGAGCGCCTCGAGCGCCGCAACCGCATCCTGCTCCGGGCGCGCGAGCACGTGCACCGCGCAATCCTTCGGCCACAGCGTGCTCGGCTTGTCCGGATAGGCAAAGAAGCCCACCGGCGGCTTGGCCGCGACCAGCACCAGCTGCTTCACGCCCTCGAACACCTTCAGCGCCATGTCGACCACGTACGGAATCCGGTCCACCGGCACGCGACCGCGGCCGCGCGCCATGCGCGCCACCTGCGTGGGGGTGCGCAGTTGCGCGCCGCAGGCCTGCGCAACGCGCTGCGCCGCGACCAGCCCTGCCTCGGTCAACGCCTCGCCCGAGAGCACCAGCATCGAGGCCTCGCCGCGCGACAGCGCCGCGGCGATGGCGCGCACCGTGTCGGGCGCCGCGTGCGCGCGCGCGGGCGGCGGCGCGGCGGTGACGACGGCGCCGCCTGCGTTCCATGCGGTGTCCGCCGGCAGGATCAGCGTGGCGACCTGCCCCGGGGCGCTGCGCGCGGCGCGCACCGCGGCAGCGCCGTCAGCGGCCACGTCGGACGACAACATGCTGGTGCGCACCCAGTGCGACACCGCGCGCGCAAGGCCCTCGGTGTCCGCGGTGAGCGGCGCGTCATGCGGCCGGTGGTAGGTCGCGTGGTCGCCGACGATGTTCACCACCGGGGCATTGGCGCGGCGCGCGTTGTGCAGGTTGGCGATGCCGTTGGCGAGGCCGGGGCCGCAATGCAGCAAGGTGGCCGCGGGCTTGCCCGCCATGCGGCCATAGCCATCCGCGCATCCCGTGACCACGGTTTCCGCGAGTCCGAGCACGCAACGCAGCCCGGGGACCCGGTCGAGCGCGGCGACGAAATGCATCTCCGAGGTGCCGGGGTTGGCAAAGCAGGCCTCGACGCCCGAGGCAACGAGGCTGCGCACGAGGCTTTCTGCGCCGTTCATGGGGAGGCTCCTGGAGAAGGTGGGGCGATGATACGGGCAGGGCGCTCCCCCGGGGGTGCGCGTTTCACTGCGCGGGAGGCCTTCTGCTAGCATCGCGCATGGCCGCCTCCCAGGAAACCCGCAATCTCGCGGTGTTCTGCGACTTCGAGAACGTAGCGCTCGGGGTGCAGGACGCCAAATACGCCCAGTTCGACATCGGCAAGGTGCTCGAGCGATTGCTGCTCAAGGGCTCGATCGTCGTCAAGAAGGCCTACTGCGACTGGGAGCGCTACAAGGCCTTCAAGGCCTCGATGCACGGCGCCTCGTTCGAGTTGATCGAGATCCCGCATGTGCGCATGTCGGGCAAGAACTCCGCCGACATCCGCATGGTGGTGGACGCGCTCGACCTTTGCTACACCAAGGCGCACGTCGACACCTTCGTCATCGTCAGCGGCGATTCGGATTTCTCGCCGCTGGTCTCGAAGCTGCGCGAGAACGCCAAGACCGTGATCGGCGTCGGGGTGAAGAACTCCACCTCCGACCTGCTGATCGCCAACTGCGACGAGTTCGTTTTCTACGACGACCTGGTACGCGAGGACGAGGTCAAGCGGCGCGCCGCGAAGAAGCGCCGCGATGCCAAGCCCGCCAAGGGCGCGAAGGACAGCGCCGGCAGCGAGGACAAGCACCAGGAGGCGCTCGACCTCGCGCTCGAGACCTTCGAAGCCCTGATCGCGGAACGCGGCGAGGGCGAGAAGGTCTGGGGCTCGATGGTCAAGCAGGCGCTGAAGCGCCGCAACCCGGGCTTCAACGAGTCCTACTACGGCTTTCGCGCCTTCTCCGACCTGCTCGAGGAAGCCGGCAAGCGCAAGCTCTTCCAGCTCGAGCGCGACGAGAAATCGGGCGGCTACATCATCAGCCGGGCCGCCGCCGGCGCGTGATCGTTGTCCATCACCTGGAGAACTCGCGCTCGCAGCGGGTGCTCTGGCTGCTGGAGGAACTCGGGCTCGAGTACGAGGTTCAACGGTACGCGCGCGATGCGCAGACCTCGCTCGCCCCGCCTGAACTTCGGCGCGTGCACCCCCTGGGCAAGTCGCCCGTCGTGACTGACGGAGAACGGACCGTCGCCGAATCCGGGGCGATCGTCGAGTACCTCGTCGAGCGCCACGGTGGCGGGCGCTTCATCCCGCCACCGGGGACCCCGGAGCGGCTGCGCTACACCTACTGGTTGCACTACGCCGAGGGCTCGGCGATGCCGCCGCTATTGATGAAGCTGGTCTTCGACCGGCTCGAGCGCGGCCCGATGCCGTTCTTCGTCAGGCCGGTGGCGCGCGCCATCGCCCGCAAGGTGAAGACCGGGTTCATCGAGCCGCAAATCACGCGCCACCTCGACTGGATGGAGGCGGAACTTGCCGACCGACCCTGGTTCGCCGGACAGGACTTCACCGCCGCGGACATCCAGATGAGCTTCCCGCTGGAGGCCGCGGCCGCACGCGGCGGTTTGAATGCGCGCCGCCAGGCGCTGGTGGGCTTTCTCGAGCGCATCCATGCGCGGCCGGCGTACCAGCGCGCCGTCGAGCGGGGCGGGCCCTACGCGCTGATGCGCTAGCAGGCGCAAGAAAAGCCAAGATGTTCCCGATCGGGAACATCTTGCCGACGCCGGCGACACGCGCCGGGACTCAGGCCGGCGCGGGACGCACCGACCGGGCACGGCGTGGCAGACCCGCCGCGAAGTACACACCGAGCAGGTTCACCCCGCCGGCGATCAGCACCGCTGCGCGGTAGCCCTGCGTCTGGTCGTAGAGCCAGCCGGCGAACACCGGCAGGCTGAGCGCCGCGACACACCAGGCGATGTACAGGCGGCTCGCCACGCTGCCGAAGGCGTTGCGGTGCCAGTACTGGGCGATCGCGCCCGCCGTCAGCCCGGAGATGAAGCCGTAGCCCATGCCGATCATGGCGAGCGCCGGCACCGCCACCAGCGGTTGCGGCCAGAACGCGAGCAGCATCGCGCCGGCGAGCGACCAGAGGTGCGCGCCGGCGGCCACGACCGGCACCGGGAAACGGTCGGCAAGCCAGCCCCCGCCAAGGCGCGCCGCCGCGATCGCCCCGGTGATCAGGGTCGTTGCGCCGACCGCAAGCACGGTCGCCCCACCGTAGGCGCGCACGATCTCCGCCACCTGGCTCATCACCATCAGCCCCGCCGCGGCCGCGAGGAAGAACACCGTCGACAGGCGCAGGAACAGCGGCCACTGCGGATCGGCGCCGTTCTCCGCGTCGTCGCTGGCATCGTGCATGCGGATCGCCGCGAAGTGAATCAGGACCGAGGCCAGCAGGCCGCCGGCCAGCATGGCGAAGGCGAGCGCCAGCAGCGTGAAGCGCAGGCCCGCGGCGGCGAGCGACCAGGCGATCAGCGGCGCGCCGATCATCGCGCCGAGCGGGTACAGGCTCACCACGTAGCCGTTGGCCAGGCCGCGATGGGTGCTCACCGCCTGGTTCACGCCCTGCTGCATGACGATGAAGCCCACGCCGGCGCCGAAGCCGAACAGCACGCCGTAGCCGAGCACGAACTGCGCGAAGGTCGTGGCCGTCGCGGTGAGCAGCAGCCCGGCGCCGCTGCACAGGCCGCAGGCAAGCGCGAGGCGCGCCGGCGCAATCGTGCGATACAGGCGCGGGGCGAGGTTCATGCCCGCGGTGAGCGTCACCGCGGCGAGCGCGAACACCACGCTCATTGCAGTGCGCCCGACACCGAGCAGCGTTTCCATCGGCACCAAGAACACGCTGAAGGCGTAGAGGGTGCCGCTGGGCAGGAAGAACACCGTGGCCGCGGCCAGCGCCGCGGCGGTACGTTGCCCGGCCGATGGCCGAATCATGATCCCGGTACGCATTCGAAACGGTACCAGAACAGCGCGATCGCGCGCGATCCTGACGCCACATCGCAACGGCGTGTTTCGCGCGGGATGAACCGCACGCAGTGCGGTTCCATCCAGCGCAGACGGCGCCGCGGCGGCGAACGCCGCGGTCGCTGCGCCGTCAGGGATTGAGCTGCGAATACACCGAGGTCGCCACCTTGTACAGGTCCGCCTTGCTGACGTCGCCCGAGGACAGCGCGTACCCCATGGTGCGGTCGATCCAGTAGAACACCCGCACGTTGCCTTCGTCGGCATAGCGGAACGCGGTCTGGCCGTGGTCCGGCGCCTCGGTGCGCACGTACAACGTGATGCGGGTGCCCGCCTTGCACTGGTACATGAACTGCGCGGTCGGGCCCGCGTCCCCCGGCAGCAGGCGGCCGCCGATCAGGCTGTAGCCGACGCCCTCGAGCTTCGGCGCGCGCACCTGCGCGCCGAGCCGCTTGGAGAGCCACGCCACCAGGTGCTGTTCCTGGTCCGCGCCCACCTCGACCGGGTGGCGCACTTCGGGGGAGTAGGTCGCGTGCGCGATCGCCGCGTTGCGCGCGATCGGCACCGGCGCCGGCTCATGGTCGGCCGGGTGGAGGGCGCGCTGCATCTGCCAGCCGCCAACCATGCCGAGCGCGATCCAGGCAAAGGCCGCGGCAACACGCAGCACGCGCGCACGGCGCACGCGCACCGTCGGCACCAGCCTGCCGGGGACCGGCTCCTCGAGTACCGGCTGGTGCAGCGCGCGCAGTGCCGAATCGTGCGCGTGGTAGGCCGCCAGCCGGGCCGCCTCTTCCGGACGCGCGGCCAGCCAGGCCTCGACTTCGTCGCGCCGCGCCGCCGGCAGCCGGCCGTCGAGCCAGGCGTGCAGGTCGGATTCGGTGGGAAAGGATTCGCTCATGATGGCATCACTTCACAACCTGCAAACGCCCCGGGCCGGGCAACCCTTCCATCGACGTGCGCACCTTCTCGCGTGCCCGCGAAAGGCGCGACATCACGGTGCCGATCGGGATTCCGAGCGCTTCCGCAACGTCCTGGTAGCTCATGTCCTCGAGCACGACGAGCAGCAGCACTTCGCGCTGCCCGTCGGGCAGTTGCGCCACCGCGCGCCCGAGGTCGCGCCCCTGCAGCGCGACCTCCTGCGTTGCGCGCACCGGGATCTCCAGCGTCTCGTCGTCGAGCGGCGCAAACTCGCGCCGCGCGCGCACGTGGTTCACGTGCACGTTGTGCATGATGGCGAACAGCCACGCCCGCAGGTCGCTGCCCGGCCGCCAGAGGTGGAACTTGACCAGTGCACGTTCGAGCGTGTCCTGCACCAGGTCGTCGGCCGCACCGCGATCGCCGACCAGCGCGCGCGCGTAGCGGCGAAGTCGCGGAATCAGCGCAACGACGGCGTCGGAATCCCTCATCCGGCGCATTATCACGCAGGCGGGTCCGGCTGCGGTACGCCAGCCGGACGGCCGCCGCGCGACGGCTTACTTCGCCCTGAAGTCGTCGTGGCAGACCTTGCAGGCCTTGCCGACGTCGCCAGCGGCCGATTTCATGGCAGCTTCGTCGCCGGACTTGGCAGCGGCGGCAAGCTTCGCAATGGCCTGGGTATTGCCGTCGAAGGCTTTCTTGAAATCCTCGCCCTTCGACCAGGCCTCGGGCGTCGCGTCGGTAAACGACGCGATCTTCGCGCCCGCCACCGCCTTGTCGCTGCCCGCCGGGAAGAAGCGGTGCGGGTTCATCGCCCAGACCGACTCGAGGCGCAGCGCATTGGCGACGAAGGCCTCCTTGTTCCAGGGCATCTTGCCCTGCGCCATCTGCGCCACGGGACCGAAATTGAGGGCCACCACGCGCATGATGGACTGGCGCGCGCGAATCGCATCCTCGGGCTTCATCTGTGCATAGGCAATGGACGTGGCGCTGGCGGTCAGTGCAAGCGCAAGCCCGATCTTGGTGAATCGTGTCATCGACATCTCCCTGTCAGGGGTTGGAAAAAGGTTGGGTCACGAGCAGCCAGACGGCGAGGCCGCTCAGGATCGCGAGCGCCAGCGCGCGCCCGCCGCCAGCAAAGCGCGCGGGCGCCCCCGGCGTGCCCGGCGGCAGTTGCTTGTCGCCCGAGAACATCGCTCGCACGAGGTTCTCGCCGCGTGCGAGCCAGTGGAACAGCACCGCCGCGACATGCAGCGCCACCAGCCCGTAGATCAGCTTGATGTTCAGCTTGTGCAGGCCGGTGAGCCGGTCGCTCAGGTCCTTGCCGATGAACGGGTAGAGCGGACCCTCGACGGCGATGTCGTCGTTCGCGAACAGGCCGCTCGAGGCCTGGAAGAGGAGCGCCGCAAGCAGCACCACGACCATCCACCCGCCGAGCGGATTGTGGCCGAGGTAGTGCGCCTCGCGCCGCTTGAGGAGCGCGCCGGCAAAGCCCGCGACACGACGCGGCCCGTAGAGGAAATCGCTGAAGCGCGCCGTGCTGCTGCCGGCCAGACCCCAGAGCAGGCGAAACAGCACCAGCGCGAGGATCGCGTAGCCGAAGCGCATGTGCCAGACCATCAGGTTGCCCCCGAGGAGGCCGGTGACCACCGAGCCAACGACGAGCAGCACCAGCGCCCAGTGAAATAGGCGCACCGGCAGATCCCAAGCGGGAGTGGATACGGGGGCGGCGGAGGTCATGTCGATTCTGCCCTGCCAACAGGGCGCCGGCGCCGATTATTCCCGCGGCTACGCCGCGCCGGCGCCGCCCCGCCTGAACCCCCACCCGGAGACCAGGGACTCGGCGGCGTCGGCGAAGGTCTCGCCCAGGCTCGGATGCGCGACGCCGGCGCGCGCGAGACGCGCGAGGAGCGCCTCGCCGGGCATGCCGGGGGCGGCCAGCTGGATCAGTTCGCCCGCCTCGGCGCCGACGATCTCGCAGCCGAGCAGCGCGCCGCCCTCGCTCGCCGCCAGCAGCCGCACGTAGCCGTCTGCGGCATCATCGGCGAGCGCCGCGGGGCTCGCCTCGAAGGAAGAGAACCCGGTGGCGTACTCGATCTCGCCGGCCTCGAGCGCGTCCTCGGTCGCGCCGACGCGCGCGAGTTCGAGCGCCGAATAGATCACTTCGGGGACCCAGGGACGCGGCCCTGGCGCCGCGCGCGGCGAGACGATCGAGTTGATCGCAACGCCCGCATCGGCCAGCGCGTGGTTCGCGCTCATGGCCGGATTCGCGCAATCCCCGATCGCGTACACGCCTTCGACGCTGGTGCGCTGCGCCGCATCGACCGCCACGAAGCCGCGCGCATCGACGCGCACCCCCGCCGCGGCGAGATCCAGGGAATCGGTGTTCGGCACCCGTCCGGTGCCGGCCAGCACCCAGTCGACTTCCAGCTGCGTATGCCCGGGCAACTCGAGTGTGATCGCGTCGCCCGCGACGCGGCAGGCGAGCGGGCGCGACCCGGTGCGCGCGGCAACGCCCTGCGCAGCGAGTGCCTCGCCAAGGCGTTTCTTCGCCGGCGCGCTGAACGCCATCGACGACAGCGGCGCCTGTCCGGTCAACCAGACGAGCTCGATCCCGAGTTGCCCCAGGATGAACGCCATCTCGGTGCCGACCGCCCCGCTGCCGAGGAGCGCGACGCGCCCGCCCTCGGGCGGCGGCCGTTCGAACAGGGCATCGGTGTCCAGGACCTTCGTACCGCCCGCGCGCAGCCAGGGCGGCCGCTGCGGACGCGAGCCGGTGGCGATGATCGTGTGGCGCGCTGCGATCGTTTCACCATCGCGCTTGCCCTCGATCCGCACGCGCCGGGGATCGACGAAGCGCGCGGCGCCCTCCACGCGGCGAACGCCGAGACGATCGAGCCAGGCGACGTAGCTCGCACGCACGGTCGATACGACTTCGCGCTGGTAGCGCCACGCGGCAGGAAAATCCGGCGCAAGGGACCCCGACAGGCCCCGGCGCGCAAATCCGGGTGCGGCCGCTGCCAGCCGCGCGGTGCGATACCACGCCTTCTTCGGCACGCACCCCCGGTTCAGGCAGGCGCCGCCCCAGTCGTCGCGCTCGACCAGCGCGACCCTGAGGCCGCCCTGCGCGGCAAGCATCGCGGCGCGAAACCCGCCGGGACCAGAGCCGATGACAATCAAGTCGAGCATTCAGCGCACGCCGCGCAATGCAAAAGGGGCGGACTCTCGCCCGCCCCGGCAGGGCTGCTTCGATGCGCCACGCGTGGCGCCTTCCGGCACGTTGTCAGCGCAGGCCTGCGGTGTACTCCGCGACTGCCTTGATTTCGCGATCGCTCATGCGCGCGGCCACCCCGCGCATCATGCCGTTGGCGTCATTCGCGCGCGAGCCGTCACGGAACGCCTTGAGCTGCGCTTCGATGTAGGCCGAAAACTGGCCCGCGATCCGCGGGTACTGCGCGGGAATCCCCGCCCCGGCCGGACCGTGGCAACCGGCGCAGGCGGCAACGCCGCTCGCCATGTTGCCGCCGCGGTAAAGTTTCTGCCCGAGCGCGGCAAGGTCCTTGTCGCCCGCCGCGGCCGGCTTCAGCTTCTGCCTGCCGTAGTACTTGGCAAGATCCTGCATGTCGTCCGCCGACAGGCCGGCCACCATGCCTGCCATCACGGCGTTTTCGCGCGCCGCCTTCTTGCCGTCACCGGCCTTGAAGTTGGCCAGCTGCTTGGCAAGGTACTCCGGGATCTGTCCCGCGAGCTTTGGATTTACGGCCTGCTCGCTGTTGCCGTCCCCCATGTGGCAGGCGGCGCACACCTGCGTCGCGATCTTCTGCCCCCTGGCTGCGTCAGCCTTGGCGGGTGCCTGCGCGTGCACCGCGCCGCCCCACCCAAGGAGCGCCACGACGGCGCCGATCACTGCGACTCGGTTCATGCGTTCGACTCCACGGTCGAGGGGAAAGGTCGCGATTTTATTACAATTTCCGTTTTCACCGTGCGCCGTCGGCGCATCCGGGGTCGCCGCATGTCCGCCTTCTCGAACGCCGTCTTCCTCACTTCGGTGGCCAAGCTCGAGCGCCTGCCGCCGGACGGCCCGCCGGAAGTGGCCTTCATCGGCCGCTCGAACGTCGGCAAGTCGAGCACCATCAACGCACTCGCCCGGCGTCGCAAGCTCGCCTTCGTCAGCAAGACGCCCGGGCGCACCCAGATGATCAATTTCTTCTCGCTCGGCGCAGCGGCGCGGCTGGCCGACCTGCCCGGCTACGGCTACGCCAAGGTGCCGGAAGCCATCAAGGCCGAATGGGACACGCTGGCCGGCGGCTACCTCGCGACCCGGGCGAGCCTCGCCATCGTGGTGGTGATCATGGATGCGCGGCGCCCCTTCACGCCGCACGACTCGGCCATGGTCGCGTGGCTGCGGCCGATCGGCCTGCGGGTCCTCCTCGTGCTCTCGAAGGCCGACAAGCTCGGGCGCCGCGACCGCGATGCGGCGCTGGCCGAGGCGGTGAAAAAGCTCGCGGCGCGCGGCGTCGAGGGGGAAGTCCGTCTGCTTTCGAACCTTTCGGGAGACGGCGTCGAGGACGTCCGCGACCTGCTCGAAGGCTGGCTCGCCGAGGCGGGCGCCGCCTGAGCGGACCGGACTCCCGGCGGACCGGGGACAAATAAAAACCCCCGGTCAAAGGAGATTTGGTCCGGGGGCGAAAACGCCTTGCTGCTGCAAGGCACCCGCTCAGGGAGGAGAAGCGGGAGACGACTTGCATCGTCTGAAGGTAAGATCGGGCGGCGCGGAGAAAGTTCCCGCCGCGATTTTCAGCCCGCAAATCAAGGACTCAGGCAGCCCCCGCAGGCATCGCGGGTTTACGGAAGACCCCCACCATGAACATCTTCGGCAGCTTCCCGGCGGTTCGCATGCGGCGCATGCGGCGCGACGATTTCTCGCGCCGGCTGATGCGCGAGACCGTGCTCACGACCAACGACCTGATCTACCCGGTGTTCGTCCTGGACGGCGCCGGCAAGGCCCAGAAGGTCGATTCGATGCCCGGCGTCGAGCGCCTGAGCCTCGACCGGCTCTACCCGGTGGCCGAGCGCTGCCTCGCGCTCGGCATCCCGGTGATGGCGCTGTTCCCGGTGGTCGAGCCGCGGCTGAAGACCCTGGACGGCCGCGAAGCCTTCAACCCGAAGGGTCTGGTGCCGCGGGTCGTCGCCGCGCTGAAGAAACGCTTTCCGGAACTCGGCATCATGACCGACGTCGCGCTCGACCCCTACACGTCCCACGGCCAGGACGGCGTGGTCGACCGCAAGGGCTACATCGTCAACGACGTCACGCTCAAGGTGCTGGTGAAGCAGGCGCTCACGCAGGCGGCCGCCGGCGTCGACATCGTCGCGCCCTCGGACATGATGGACGGACGCATCGGCCGGATCCGCGAGACGCTCGAGAAGTCCGGGCACATCCACACGAAGATCATGGCGTACTCGGCAAAGTACGCGTCCGGCTTCTACGGCCCGTTCCGCGACGCCGTGGGCTCCGCGAAGAACCTCGGCACGGGCGACAAGAAGACCTACCAGATGGACCCGGCGAACTCGGACGAGGCGCTGTGGGAGGTCGGCCTCGACCTCGCCGAGGGCGCCGACATGGTGATGGTGAAGCCCGGCATGCCCTACCTGGACATCCTGCGGCGCGTGAAAGACGCCTATCGCGCGCCGACCTATGTCTATCAGGTCTCGGGCGAGTACGCGATGCTGCGCGGCGCGGTCGACCGCGGCTGGCTGGGCGAGGGCGTGATCGTCGAGTCGCTGCTCGGCATGAAGCGCGCCGGCGCCGACGGCATCCTCACCTATTTCGCACTCGACGCGGCCGAAGCGCTCAGGCGCTGAGGCCGGCGCGCACCCGCGCGGCGCTCAGCCGAAGACGAGGCTGACCCCGCCCGCCGCCGCGGCGCTCAGGCCGAAGGACCCGTCCGGCAGTTCGATCGGCGCATAACCGCCCTGATGCAGGCGCTTCGCCGCCGCCTCGCGGTCGGCGACGTGGATGAACAGCGCCGCCGCCAGCGGGCGCGGGCGCAGCGGCAGTTCCACGCCGAACAGGCGCCGGCCCAGTTTCCAGCGCGCGGTGACCGCGATCGGCGCGCTGCCGGTGTCCACGCGCAGGCCTTCCTCGATCGTCTGCGGCGTCACGCCGAAGACCCTGGACCACGCGGCCGCCCCGGTCACCGGATCGTCGACCACCACCGCCACGGCGGCAAGACCCGTGGCGCCCAGCGCATGGCGCTGGTACTCGCTGCGCCAGACGAGTTCGCGCGTGAAGTGCTCGCACAGGAAGGTGCGGCAACCCGGGGTCTGTTCGGGCGGCAGCTGCACGATGCGAAAGCGCGCATTGCTGGTGCCGCCCGGCAGCGCCACCGGCCGGGAAAAATCGAGCGCCGGCTCGGCCGCGACGCCCGCGGCCACCAGCTCGACCTGCGCCGCGTGGGCGTCGTCGGTGGCAAGCGCGACGGCGGCGAGGCCGTCGCCGCGGGCGAGGAAGTCCGCGTAGTACTGCATTGCCGGGTGCGCGCGCGGCAGCGAGAGCAGCTCGACGTAATCGCGGCCGAACATGATGCAGTGGTTCTGCGAGCCGAGCGAATGAAAGCCCCGCGGCGTGACGGTGAAGCCCATGCGCTGCCAGGCATCGCGCGCGCGGTCCAGGTCGTGCACCGCGACCACGACGTGATCGATCCCGGAAATGTGCTGCGTCGTCATGGCGCGGTGGCGAGTGCCAGCGACTTCAGGAACCGGTCGGCGTCCTGGTAGCCGATCACGCGCAGCCCCTTGATCTCGCGGCCCTGCGGGTCGAAGAAGATGATGCCCGGCGGGCCGAAGAGCGCAAAGCGCTTGAGCAGGAGCTTGTCCTGCTCGCTGTTGGCGGTGACATCGGCCTGCAGCAGCAGCATGCCGTCCATCTTCGCGCGCACGCGCGGATCGCTGAAAGTGAAATTTTCCATTTCCTTGCAGGAGACGCACCAGTCGGCATAGAAGTCCAGCATCACCGGCTTGCCCGGGGCCGCGAGGCGCGCATCGAGATCGGTGAGCGAGCCGACCCGCTGCCAGGGGACGTGCCCCGCCACCGCGGTGCCGGCCCCGGCACCGACCAGCCCGGCGAGCGGCTTGAGCGGGTCGCGCGCCCCCGAGAGCACGCCGATCAGCATCGCCACGCCGGTCACCAGCGCGAGCAGCCCGACGCCCTTCCACAGCCGCGTCCAGCCGCCGGCGGATTCCGGCAGCGGGTCGATGGCGCGCAGGAACACGCCCGAACCGACCAGCAGCGCCGCCCAGGCAAGCAGGTGGACCGCCGCCGGCAGCACCGGCGAGACGATCCAGATCGCCACCGCAAGCAGCAGCACGCCGAAGAACTTCTTCACGCCGTTCATCCAGGCGCCCGATTTCGGCAGCAGCGCGCCCTCGGACACGCCCACCGCCACCAGCGGCACGCCCATGCCGAGCGCCATGGCGAAGAGCGCTGCGCCCCCGAGCGCGACATCGCGCGTCTGCGAGATGTAGAGCAGCGCGCCGGCCAGCGGCGCGGCGACGCAGGGGCTGACGATGACCGCCGAGAACACGCCCATGGCGGCCACCGAGGCGATGCGCCCGCCGCGCAGTTTCTGGTGCGCCGTGGCGAGACGATGGTGCAGGAACCCGGGCAGCTGCAGGTCGTAGAAGCCGAACATGGAAAAGGCCAGCACGACGAACACCAGCGCGAAGACGCCGAGCACCCAGGGATTCTGCAGGGCCGCGGCAAGCATGGTGCCGGAGTACGCCGCCGCCACCCCGGCGGCGGCGTAGGCCACCGCCATGCCGAGCACGTAGGCGAGCGACAGCACCAGGGCGCGCATCTTGTTCAGGCCCTTGCCTTCGCCGGCGATGATGCCCGAGAGGATCGGCACCATCGGCAGGACGCAGGGCGTGAACGCGAGCAGGATGCCGAAGGCGAAGAAGCTCGCCAGCACGATGAACAGGTTCCCCTCGAACAGGCGCACGATCTCGAGGTCGGTGGCGAAGATGGAGAACTTCGGCGCCACCTCCACCGCGCGCGGCGCCTCGGTGAGTTGCGGGGCCGCGGCCGGCACGCCTGCGGCGGCGGTCGCCGTCGCCGGGCCGGTCGCGCCCGCGGTGAGCGCGGCGAGCTGCAGCGTGGCGCTCGAATCCATCGGGATGTAGCACACGCCGACGTCGGCGCAGCCCTGCGAGACCACGTTCAGCGTGACCGGGCCGCCCGCAGGGCTGCTGCGCTCGAGCGGCAGGCGGATGGTCACCGACTTGCGGTAGGTCTCGACCTCGCCGAAGAACTCGTCCTTCTTGCGGATGCCTGCGGGCAATTGCACGGCACCGAGCTTCACGCCCTCGGCGCCCGAGAGCGCGAAGCTGAACTTGTCGCGGTACATGTAGTACGCATCCGCGATCTCGAAGCGCACCTCGAGCGCGTTGGCCTCGGCCACGCGCGCAGAGAACGCAAAGGCCTTCTCCGGCGCGAGCAGTTCGTCGGACGCGCCGAACAGCTTGCCCAGCTGGGCGCTCGCCGGCGCGGCAGCAAGGGCGAGGCCGCAGGCGACGAGGAATGCGTGCAGGAACCGGATCATGGGCGCGCGTCTCAGGGGGCCGTTTCGGCTTCCACCCAGTCGAGGTAGGCGGCAAGTCCGTGTTCGACTGGGACCGCGACGATCTCCGGAAGTTCGTAGGGATGCCCGGCGCGGATCGCGGCTTCCAGCGCGGCGTAGCGCGATGCGGTCGTCTTGATGAGCAGCGGCACCTCCTCCTCGCGGTGCAGCGCGCCCTTCCAGCGATACACCGATCGGCAGGGTGCCAGCACGTTGACGCAGGCCGCGAGGCGCTGCCCGACGAGGGACTCGGCAAGCTCCGCGGCCGAGGCCGCGTCGGGCAGGTTGGTGCGAACGAGAACCACGCTCATGACCGCTCCGGCACGCCGTCGTGGACGGTGGGATAGCGCAGCGTCACGCCAAGCCGGGATTTCATCCGGCGATTGTCCAGCCGGCGCGACTCGTTCATGAACGACAGCATGGCAGCGGGAATTCTACCCTCGGCCTCGCGGCGGGCGATGCGCGGCGGCGGCGGCAGCCCCGCGCGCGCCGCGACGAGGTCGAACCATTCGCCCATCTTCATGCGGGAGTCGTCGCTCGCGTTGTAGGTCCCCGGCGCGGCCTCCGGTTCGAGCGCGCGCAGGACGATGCCGGCAAGGTCGTCGGCATGGATATGGTTGGTCCAGACATCGTCCGCCGCCGCGAGCGTCGGCGTGCCGGCGCGCAGGCGCTCGAGCGGCAGCCGGTCCGCGGCGTAGATGCCGGGCACCCGCAGGACGACGAGCGCGACGCGGTGCGCCGCGCACCAGTCCGCGAGCTGTCGTTCCGCATCGACGCGCCGCATCGCGCGCGGCGTCTGCGGATTCGTCGGGCGCGCCTCATCGACCTCGGCGCCGCCGCAATCGCCGTAGACGCCGCTGGTGCTGAGGTAAACGAGGCGCGTTGGTAGAATGCCGCCGGCGTCTAGCGCCGCGAGCAGGTTCGCGGTGCGCGGGTCGGCCGCGCCCGAGGGCGGGGGCGGGGCGCAATGCAGCACCGTGTCGGCCCAACCGCCGGCCCGGCCGAGGGTTTCGGGCCGATCGAGGTCGGCGCCGAGGCGGCGTGACAGCAGGCGGGTTTCCACCGCTGCAGGCAGGCGCGCCGCGGCGCGGCCGGCGATGTCGCCGTAGCCCACGATCAACAAGCGTTTCATCCGGACATTCTATGCATACCGTCACCCTGCAACCGAGCGGCCACCAGTTCATCGTCGAAGAGGGCGAGTCGATCCTGACCGCGGCCCTGCGTCAGGGTTTCGTGCTGCCTTACGGCTGCAAGAACGGCGCCTGCGGCAGCTGCAAGGGCAGGGTGATCGCCGGCAGCGTCGACTACGGCACCTACCAGGCGAAGGCGCTGACCGACGCGGAGAAGGCCGAGGGCAAGGCGCTGTTCTGCCAGGCGAAGCCGCTTTCGGACCTGGCGCTGGAAGCGCGCACCGTCGGCAGCGCCAAGGACATCCCGATCAAGAAGCTGCCCTGCCGGGTGCAGTCGCTCGAGCGCCTGACGGAGGATTCGATGCGGCTGCAACTCAAGCTGCCGGCGAACGAACGGCTCATGTTCCTCGCCGGCCAGTACATCGAGTTCCTGCTGAAGGACGGCTCGCGCCGCAGCTTCTCCATGGCGAACGCCCCGCACGACGCCGAGTTCGTCGAGCTGCACGTGCGCCACGTGGCCGGCGGGCAGTTCACCGACCATGTGTTCGGCAAGATGAAGGAGCGCGACATCCTGCGCTTCGAAGGCCCCTTCGGCACCTTCTTCCTGCACGAGGAATCGGACTTGCCGATCGTCTTCGTCGCCTCGGGCACCGGGTTTGCGCCGATCAAGGCAATCCTCGAGCACGCCTTCAACAAGGGGATCACCCGGCCGATGACCCTCTATTGGGGCGGGCGCCGTCCGAAGGACCTGTACATGAATGCGCTGGCGGAATCCTGGGTGGCCGCGCACCCGAACTTCGGGTACGTCCCCGTGGTCTCCGAGGCGCTGCCCGAGGACGGCTGGAGCGGACGGACCGGCTTCGTGCATCGCGCGGTGATGGAGGATTTCCCGGACCTTTCCGGGCACCAGGTCTATGCCTGCGGCGTGCCGGTGATGGTGGACAGCGCGAAGCGCGACTTCGTCGCGCAATGCGGGCTGCCGGAGGATGCGTTCTTCGCCGACAGCTTCACCACCCAGGCCGATCTCGCGGCCAGCTGAGCGCGCCGGCGCCGGCATCGGCGTTTTGGTAACATATATGTTGCTGTAGGGCCCCGCGCGGCGCCCGGCGCCCCCCTAGTTCACCGTTTCGCCGAGGTAGGCCTCGCGCACGCGCGGGTCATCGAGCAGGGTGCGCGCCTCGCCCGAGAGCGTGACCTTGCCGGATTCCATGACATAGCCGCGGTGCGCGATCTCGAGCGCGCGCTTCGCGTTCTGCTCGACCAGCAGCAGCGTCACCCCCTGCGCCGCGATCTCGCTCACGATCTCGAAGATCTTGCCCACCATGATGGGCGCGAGCCCCATTGAAGGTTCGTCGAGCAGGAGCAGCCGCGGCCGGCTCATCAGCGCGCGCCCGATGGCCAGCATCTGCTGCTCGCCGCCCGAGAGCGTGCCGGCGGTCTGCGTGCGGCGCTCCTTCAGGCGCGGAAACGTCACGTACTGGCGCTCGATGTCGGCGCGCACCCCGGCGCGGTCGTCGCGCGCATACGCCCCCATGGCGAGGTTCTCCTCCACCGTGAGTTGCGCGAACACGCCGCGCCCCTCGGGCACCAGCACTAGCCCCTTTCGCGGCAGGGCATGCACCGGCTCGCCGGCGAGGTCGGCGCCATCGAAGCGCACGGATCCCGCGCGCGAATGCAGCCCGCAGATCGCCTTCAGGGTCGAGGTCTTGCCGGCGCCGTTGGCGCCGATGAGGCTGACCAGTTCGCCTTCGGCAACGTCGAGGTCGATGCCCTTGACCGCGCGGATGCCGCCGTAGTGCACCTCCAGCCCGCGCACTTCGAGCAGGGGCGCGCTCAAGCCGGCGTCCCCAGGTACGCCTCGATCACCTTCGGGTCGCGCTGCACCTCGGCCGGCGCGCCCTCGGCGATGCGCTCG
The DNA here is from genome assembly GCA_036526195.1 of Burkholderiales bacterium. Classification (GTDB taxonomy): domain Bacteria; phylum Pseudomonadota; class Gammaproteobacteria; order Burkholderiales; family SG8-39; genus DATCYZ01. The sequence continues at coordinate 124,918 of DATCYZ010000033.1, read as the reverse complement.
CCGTAATCGAGCACCAGCACGCGGTCGCAGACGTCCATCACCAGTCGCACGTCGTGCTCGATCAGCAGGATGGTGATGCCCGAGGCCCGGATCGAATCGATCAGGCGGCCAAGTTCGCGGCGCTCGGTCGGGTTCATGCCCGCCGCCGGCTCGTCGAGCGCGAGCAGCTTCGGCTCGGTGGCCAGCGCGCGCGCGATCTCCAGGCGCCGCTGGTCGCCGTAGGGCAGGCTGCCGGCCGGGTCGTTCGCGCGATCGTGGATCCCCACGCGGTGCAGCAGGTCCGCGGCGCGCGATTCGATCGCGGCTTCCTCGGCGCGCGTGCCCGGATCGCGCAGGATCGCGCCGAACACCCCGGCGCGCGTGCGCACGTGCCGGCCGATCATCACGTTCTCGAGCGCGGAAAGGTTCGCAAACAGCCGGATGTTCTGGAAGGTGCGCGCGATGCCGCGCGCCGCCACCTGGTGCGGCGCGAGGCCAGCCAGCGGCGTGCCGTCGAAGGTGAAGCCGCCCTCGTCGGCCGCGTAGATGCCGGTCAGCACGTTGAACAGGGTCGTCTTGCCGGCGCCGTTCGGCCCGATCAGGCCGTAGACCTCGCCAGGGCGGATCGAGAACGACACCCTGGCAAGCGCCTGCACCCCGCCGAAGCGCTTGCCCACGGCGTCCGCCTCGAGCAGGGCGCGCGCGGGGACCGCCTCGGGCGCCGCGCTCATTCGGAACGCTCGGCGAGTTCGCGCTTGCGCACCGCCGAGGGCAGCAGCCCCGCCGGACGGAACAGCATCACCAGCACCAGCGCGAGGCCAAACAGCAGCATGCGGATCACCTCGGGCTCGACCCAGGTGCGCCCGAAGATCGCCTGCTGCGCCGGGCCCACCGTCCAGCGCAGCACCTCGGGTACGAACGAAAGCAGCACCGCCCCCAGCACCACGCCCCAGATGTTGCCCATGCCGCCGAGCACCACCATCGAGACGATCATGATCGATTCGACCAGCACGAAGCTCTCGGGCGAGATGAAACTCTGTATCGCCGAGAACATGCCGCCGGCGACGCCGCCGAAGGTCGCGCCCATGGCGAACGCGAGCAGCTTCAGGCCGGTGGTGTTGATGCCCATGGCGCGGGCCGCGGTCTCGTCCTCGCGGATGGCCTCCCAGGCCCGACCGATGCGCGAGTTCTGCAGCCGCACGTTGATCACCAGCACGCCCACCAGCACGAGAAGCAGCAGGTAGTAGTACTTCATCGGCCCGCTGAAATCGAGGCCGAGGATGCGCTCCTCGGTGCCGAAATCGAACTCGCCGAACTTGAAGGAGTCGATGCGCGAGATGCCCTGCGGGCCGTTGGTCAGGTTGACCGGCCGCGACAGGTTGTTGAGGAAGATGCGGATGATCTCGCCGAAGCCCAGCGTGACGATCGCAAGATAGTCCCCGCGCAACTTCAGCGTCGGTGCGCCCAGCAGCACGCCGAACAGGCCGGCGATCGCGGCCCCGATCGGCAGGATCGCCCAGAACGGCAGGTGCAGGCCGAAGTGCGGGCTGGCGAGGATCGCGTACACGTACGCGCCGACGGCGTAGAACGCGACGTAGCCGAGGTCGAGCAGGCCGGCGAAGCCGACGACGATGTTCAGGCCCAGCGCAAGCAGGATGTACAGGATCGCGAAGTTCGTGATGCGCACCCAGGTGGTCCCGACCTGCGTCAGCGCGAACGGCAGCAACAGGAGCGCCACGGCGATCAGCACCAAGCCGAAGCGCACCAGCATCGGGTTGGACTTCGCGTCGAAGAAGCTGCGCATGGCCTCAGGCCCGGTCGCCGACGCGTTCGCCAAGCAGCCCGGAGGGCCGCAGCACCAGCACCAGGATCAGCACCACGAAGGCGAACACGTCCTGGTAGTTGGACCCGAACAGGATGAAGTGCCCGCCGTCGGCGCAGCGCTCGCCGATCCAGCCGCCCACCGGGCCCCAGCGGCACAGGTCGGTGAGGTCGCCGATGTAGCCGGCGCCGAGCGCCTCCACCACCCCGAGCAGCACCCCGCCCAGCATCGCACCCGGGATGTTGCCGATGCCGCCGAGCACCGCAGCAGCGAAGGCCTTCATGCCGAGGATCGAGCCCATGGTGTACTGCGCGATGCCGTAGTAGCTGCCCACCATCACGCCCGCGATGGCCGCAAGCCCGGCGCCGATCACGAAGGTGGCGCCGATCACCTTGTTGATGTCCACGCCCATCAGCCCGGCGACCTGCGGATTCTGCGCGGTGGCGCGCATCGCGGTGCCAAGGCGCGTGCGATACACCAGCAGGGCGAGCCCCGCCATGATCGCCACGCAGATAACGAGGATCGCGATCTGCACGTTGCTGATCCGCGCGCCGCCGATCACCCAGGTACGCGTCTCGATGATCTGCGGAAAGGCGAGCACGTTGCGGCTCCAGACCATCAGCGCGAGGTGCTGCAGGATGATCGACACGCCGATCGCCGAGATCAGCGGGGCGAGCCGCGGCGCGCGCCGCAGCGGCCGGTAGGCAAGCCGTTCGACCGACCAGCCGACGAGGATGCAGACCAGGGTCGCGCAAACTGTGCCGATCAGCACCACCGCCAGCGGCGGCAGGCCCGTGGGGGCAAGCGCCTGGATCACCGTGAACGCGACCATGGCGCCGATCATCACCACTTCGCCGTGCGCGAAGTTGATGAGTTGAATAATGCCGTAGACCATGGTGTAGCCGAGCGCGACGACGGCATACACCGCCCCCAGCGTCAGGCCGTTGATGATCTGCTGGAGGAAAATGTCCATGCAGGGCGAAGGCTAGCAAAGGCGGCGCGGGAAACGAAACGGCACCCGAAGGTGCCGTTCCGGATGCCTCTGCCGACCTGCGACTTACTCTTTCTTCGCGTCCTTGGCCGCCTCGGCCGCGGGCTTCGCGGCGTCCGCGGCGGGCTTCGCTGCCGCCGGGGCCGCGCCGGCCATCGACTTGAGGAAGTCCTCGTAGCTTAGCGTCTGGCCGCCCTTCACCACCGCGATCGGCTCGATCTTGCCGGCCTTCATGGTGAAAATGGTGATCTCGGCGTCCTTGCGATCGCCCTTCTCGTCGAAGCTGATCGGCCCGGTGGCGCCGGTGAAGGCGATCTTCTGCAGTTCCGGCAGGTACTTCGCCGCGTCGGCGGAGTTCGCCTTCTTCATCGCCTCGATCAACAGGTTCACCGCGTCAAAGGTGAACGGCGCGTAGAGGATGGGGTCGGCGCTGAACTTCGCCTTGTAGGCCGAGGTGAATGCGCCCGACGCGGCCTGCGCCGGAATGCCCGCCTGCGAGCAGAGCAGGCCCTCGGACGCATCTCCCGCGAGTTCCTTCATCTTGTCGGTGCAGGCGCCGTCGCCGAAGGAGAACACCGCCTTGATGCCGAGCTCGCGGCCCTGTTTCATGAGCGGGCCGCCGGTGGCGTCCATGCCGCCGTAGAACACCGCGTCGGGCTTCTTGCCCTTCAACTTGGTGAGCACGGCCTTCCAGTCGGTGGTCTTGTCGGTGCCCTTCTCGCGCGGCAGCACGGTGACACCGGCGGCCTTGAGGGTCTTCTCGACCTCGTTGGCGATGCCTTCGCCGTAGGCCGTGGCATCGTCGATCACCGCCACCACCTTGGGCTTGTTCGTCGTCGCGAGGTAGCTCGCGATCGCCGGACCCTGCTGGTCGTCGCGACCGACGACACGAAACTGGTTCTTGAAGCCCTGCTCGGTGAGCTTGGGGTTCGTGGCCGATCCGGAGATCACCGGGATGCCGGCCTGGTTGTAGATCGGCGAGGCCGGGATCGACGTCCCGGAGTTCAGGTGACCGACGACGCCGGCCACTTTCGAGTCGACGAGCTTCTGCGCGACCGTGGTGCCGACCTTCGGGTCGGCCTGGTCATCTTCCGCGACGAGGACGAAGGTCACGTCCTTGCCGTCGATCTTGATCTTCGCGGCATTCGCCTGCTCGACGGCGAGCCGGGCGCCGTTCTCGTTGTCCTTGCCGAGGTGGGCGATGCCGCCGGTGAGCGGGGCGACGTGGCCGATCTTCACTTCCATGGTCGGCGCGGCGGCGGGCTTCGGCGCTTCGACAGCGGCGGCGGGCTTCGGCGCCTTGGGTTCTTCCTTGCCGCAACCGATGAGGCCAACGGCCACAGCGAGCAGGGACAGGGCGATTTTGGGGGAATTCATGGCTTCTCTCCGAAACAGTGCAACGGTTGAAAACAAGCGTGCGGGAAAGCGCGAATGATACCGTCGCGCCCTGTGCAGGTGAAGGTGTTTGCGCCCGTCACCCATCGCAGATTGCGATACTCCGCGCATGGCGAAGCGTCCGGCATCGGCTGGTCGCGGATAATGGGGTCTGACCCCTTTCTCTCAAGTGAGCCCGGAATCCATGTACCGACCCGGTGAATGCACCAACCCCGAGGCCGCAGCGGTGCTGCGCTTCTGGTTCGGCGCGGGCGACGCCTACGGCAAGGCGGACGCACGCTGGTTCAGGAAGGACCCGGCGTTCGACGCGGAAATCCGCACGCGCTTCGGCGCGCTGGTCGAGGCGGTTTCAGGCGGCGCGCACACCGATTGGCTGGCGGCGCCCGGGGATTGCCTTGCGCGCATCCTCGTGCTCGACCAGTTCCCGCGCAACCTGTACCGCGATTCGGCCCGCGCCTTTGCGGCGGACCCGCTGGCGAAAAATGCTGCGCAGCATGCGCTCGACGCCGGCTACGACCGGCAGATGCTGCCCCGCGAGCGCCAGTTCGCCTACCTGCCCTTCGAACACTCGGAATCGCTGCCCGACCAGCAGCGTTGCCTGGACCTGATGCGCTCGATCGCGCACTTCCCCGGCTGCGAGGACCTGCCGAAGTGGGCCGAGGCCCACCTGGTGATCATTCGGCGGTTCAGGCGTTTTCCGCACCGCAACAAGGCCCTCGGGCGCGCCAGCACGCCCGAGGAGATCGCCTTCCTGGCGCTGCCCGGCTCAGGCTTCTGAGTCGGTGATCGCGCCCTTCGAGGCGGTACTCACCAGCCGCATGTACTTGCCGAGCAGGCCGCGGGTGTAGCGCGGCCTTGGCGCCTTCCATTTCCTGCGCCGTGCAGCTATCGTCTTCGCCGGCACGTTGAGCCGCAGCAGGCGCTTCTTCGCATCGATGGTGATCGAGTCGCCCTCGTTCACCAGCCCGATCATGCCGCCCACGTACGCCTCGGGCGAGACGTGCCCGACCACCATGCCCCAAGTGCCCCCGGAGAACCGCCCGTCCGTGATGAGCCCGACAGAATCCCCAAGTCCCTGGCCGATCAATGCGGAAGTGGGCGCCAACATTTCCTGCATTCCGGGGCCGCCTTTCGGGCCCTCGTAGCGGATCACGACGACGTCGCCGGCCTTGATCTTCTTGGCCATGATCGCCTTCATGCAGGCGACCTCGGAATCGAACACCCGCGCCGGGCCGGTGATCGAGGTCTTCTTCAGGCCGGTGATCTTCGCCACGCAGCCTTCGGGCGACAGGTTGCCCTTCAGGATGGCGAGGTGCCCTTCCGCGTACATCGGCCTAGACCAGGGACGGATCACGTCCTGGTCGGCGCGCGGCCTGGCCGGAATGTTGCGCAGCATCTGCGCCATGGTCTTGCCATGGATGGTCATGCAATCGCCGTGCAGCACGCCGTTGGCAAGCAGGATCTTGAGCACCTGCGGCACGCCGCCTGCGCGATGGAAATCGACCGCGACGTAGCGCCCGGAGGGCTTCAGGTCGCACAGCACCGGCACCTTGCGGCGGATGCGCTCGAAATCGTCGATGGTCCACTTCACGTTGGCGGCCGACGCAATGGCGAGGTAATGCAGCACCGCGTTGGTCGAGCCGCCGGTGGCCATGACAAGGGCGATGGCGTTTTCGATCGACTTCCTGGTGATGATGTCGCGCGGACGCAGGTTGGCGTGCACCGCGGCGAGCAGCACCTTCGCCGATTCCGCGGCGGAATCCGCCTTTTCCGCATCCGGCGAAGCGAGCTGCGAGGAGCCCAACAGGCTCATGCCGAGCGCCTCGAAAGACGACGACATGGTGTTGGCGGTGTACATGCCGCCGCAGGCGCCCACTGAGGGACAGGCGTTCTTCTCGATGCCGATGAAATCCTGCTTCGACATCTTGCCGGCGGCGAACGCGCCTACGGCCTCGAAGGCCGAGACGATGGTCAGGTCCTGGCCCTTCCAGCGTCCGGGCCTGATGGTGCCGGCGTAGACGTAGATCGCGGGCACGTTCATGCGCGCGATCGCCATCATGCCCCCGGGCATGTTCTTGTCGCAGCCGCCGACCACCAGCACGCCGTCCATGGCCTGCCCGTTGACCGAGGTCTCGATCGCGTCGGCGATCACCTCGCGGGAAACCAGCGAGTACTTCATCGCCTCGGTGCCCATGCCGATGCCGTCGGTAATCGTCGGCACGCCGAACACCTGCGGCTTGCCGCCGGCGCGCTCGAGCGCCGCCATGGCGCGGTCGACCAGCGGCTGGATGCCGGCGTTGCACGGGTTCATCGTCGAATGGCCGTTGGCCACGCCGATGATGGGCTTTTCGAAATCGCCGTCGCGAAAACCCACGGCGCGCAGCATGGCGCGGTTCGGCGAGCGGGCGACGCCCTGCGTGATGAGACGGGATCGGCGGTTGTCTGCCATGACGGCTCCTTCTCCTGCTGTGTTTTAATCCGAGCAAAGGATTCTAACCTCGCGAACGACGCCTTCGATGCTGGTTCACCCGAACTTCGATCCCGTCGCGATCGCCCTCGGCCCGGTCGCGATCCGCTGGTACGGGCTCATGTACCTCATCGCCTTCGGCGCCTTCTGGTGGCTCGGCACGCGCCGCATCGCGGCCGGCCGCGCGCCGGTGACGCGCGAGCACTTCGACGACCTGCTGTTTTTCGGCGTGCTCGGCGTGATTCTCGGCGGGCGCCTCGGCTACGTGCTGTTTTACAAGCCCGCGTACTACGCCGCGCACCCCCTCGAGGCGCTCGCCATCTGGCACGGCGGCATGGCCTTCCACGGCGGCTTCCTCGGCGTGCTGGTGGCGATGTGGTTCGTTGCCCGGCGCCACCGGCTCGACTGGTGGCGCGTGATGGACTTCGTCGCGCCGCTGGTGCCGCTCGGGCTTGCCGCCGGGCGGCTGGGCAACTTCATCAACGGCGAGTTGTGGGGGCGCGCAACCGACGTCGCCTGGGGCATGGTGTTCCACGGCGCCGGGCCGCTGCCGCGGCACCCGTCGCAGCTCTACCAGTTCGCCGGCGAAGGCCTCGCGCTGTTCGCACTCCTGTGGTGGTTCTCCGCGCGAGCGCGCCCGCGCGCGCAGGTCTCGGCGGTCTTCCTGATCGGCTACGGCGCGTTCCGCTTTCTCGCCGAGTTCGCGCGCGAACCCGATGCCTTCCTCGGCCTGGTCGCGCTCGGCCTGTCGATGGGGCAGTGGCTGAGCCTGCCGATGATCCTGGCCGGAATTGCGCTCTTTCGCTGGAGCGTCCGCGCCCGATAGGCTTCAGACACTCCCCGCTCAGGCCCGCGGTGCTACGCGCCGCGCCCAAGTGGTGCAGAACTCGCGCGTGTCCGCATAGTGCGGCGGCAGCGCCCGGCCGTTCGCAATGGTGAGCCAGAGGCGCAGCATGTGGCGGTGCTGTCCCGGCGCCGCATCGTCGGAAAACGCGGTGCGCCCGTGCAGCGTGACGTGGTTGGAAGCGATCAGCACGTCGCCGGGCGCGAGGTCGAATTCGAGCGCCATGCCGGGCTCCTCGGGAATCGCATCGAGCAGCGCGAGCGCTTCCTGTTGCGCGGCGCTGAGGCGCGGCACGTCTTCGAAACGCTGCGCCGAAACGATGTAGTGCGTTTTCTTGACGATGCTGAACCGCCCGAGGTGAATCGAGACGACCGGGATCTCCTGGCAGCGCAGGCCGCGCGGATGCTGGCCGCGCGCATCGAAATGAAACGGCTGCTGCAGTACCGCGGCGAGATCGGGGCGGCGCCGCGCAAGTTCCCGGAACACCTCGACCGCGCTCACCAGACGACTGCGGCCGCCGCTCAGGCCGGCGCGCAGGCAGGCGAGCGCGAAGATGTCGGCGCCGTCGTTGTGGAATTCGATCGGCTGGTTGGTCTGGAAGTAGCGGATCTGGTCGTCGGAGCCGAACTTGCGCCCGATGTCGCGCACGTCGTGCAGCAGGCTGCCGGCGCCGTCCTGCGCTTCGGCAAATCCGAGGTGCCTGCCGAGGCCCCACAGCGCGAGCCTGCTGCGCGTTTCACCCCAGCGCACGACCGGCAGACCGCGCAGGCGCACGAACCCCAGGCCGCTTTCCATCGCTTCGAGAATCTCCTCGACGAGCGCGCGCAGCCCGGGGAGCGGGAAGTCGGTCTTCGCGACATCGAACAGCGGCGTGCCGCGGGCCTCAACGCCGGCGATCGCAGCGTCGAGTTCGGCGATCTGCGGACCGGCAAGCGTGCGCGTCCAGACCGCAGGGTCGGCGAGATCTTCGCCGCGCCAGGCGGCGGCTTCGTCGGCGGCGAGCAGTGCTCCGTCCATGCGCGATCGTTCAGCCGCCGAGCCTGGTCGACTGCCAGGCGATGAACTGCCAGCCCCTGGCGCCTTTGGTCCAGACGGTTCGGTGCTCATGGGGTAACTCCTGTGGGGTCGGGTCGGACGAGGGATTGTTCGAGGACGCGCGCAACGTGCAGGGCTTGGCGCCCCGTGCCGTCGGCAATCTGGTGCCGACAACTGGTGCCGTCGGCGACGATGCGCACCTCCGGTGCCGCGGCGCGCACCGCGGGCAGGAGCGCCGCCTCGCCCATCTTCATCGACATCTCGAAATGTTCGGCCTCGTAGCCGAAGGACCCGGCCATGCCGCAGCAGCTCGATTCGACCGTGCGCACCGTGAGGCCGGGCACCAGGCGCAGCACCTTCTCCACCGCGCCCATCGCGCCGAAGGCCTTCTGGTGGCAATGGCCGTGCAGCAGGATCTCGCCCGGGAGCGGCTTCAACTCGAGCGCGAAACGCCCGGCATCGATTTCGCGGGCGATGTACTCCTCGAACAGCATTGCCTGTGCCCCCACGGCGTTCGCCGCCGCCCCGGGCAGCAGGGCGGCAAGTTCATCCCTCAGCGTGAACAGGCACGAGGGCTCCAGCCCGAGGACCGGCAGGCCGCGCGTCACCCAGGGGTTCAGCGCCTCGAGCATGCGACGCGCCTCCGCGCGCGCCTCGTCCACCATGCCCGCCGAAAGAAAGGTTCGCCCGCAGCACAGCGGCCGGCCGCCGCGCACCGGCTCGGCGACGTGCACCCGCCGTCCCGCGGCCTGCAGCACCCGGATCGCGGCGCGCACGTTCTCGGGGTCGAAATAGCGATTGAAGGTGTCCACCAGCAGCACCACTTCGCCGCTGCCGCGCTTGGGCGCCGCGGGATCCACGAAGCGGTCGCGGCGCCAGCGCGGCAATCGCCGTTGGGTCGTGAAGCCGAGCAGACCGCGGGCCGCGTCCTGCGCGAAATTCGCCAGCGGCGCGAGCTTGGCCGACCAATGGGCGTAGCGCGGCAGGTAGGCCACCGCCCGCTCGCGCAGCGACGCGCCGTGACGCGCACGCCATTGCGCCTTGAACTCGACCTTCATGCGCGCCATGTCGACGCCCGCGGGACACTCGCGCCGGCAGCCCTTGCACGACACGCAAAGGTCCATCGCCGCCCTGACCTCCGGCCCGGTCAGGCCTTCGGCGCCGAGCTGTCCGGACAGCGCGAGGCGCAGCGTGTTGGCGCGGCCGCGCGTCAGGTGCTGCTCGTCGCCGGTGGCGCGGAACGACGGGCACATGGTGCCGGCGTCGAACTTGCGGCAGGTGCCGTTGTTGTTGCACATCTCGACCGCCTTGGCGAAGCCCTGTCCGCGATCGACCGCATCCACCTCCCACGCGGACCAGTCGAGCGCCGGCGCGGGCGCGGGCGCGGCGTACCCGGGCGGAAAACGGAACAGGCGCGCGTCGTCCATCTTCGGCGGGTCGACGATCTTGCCCGGGTTCATCAGGCCCTTCGGGTCCAGCCAGGACTTGATCTCGCTGAGCGCCGCGGTGAGCCGCGGACCGAAGAACGGCGCGATCCATTCCGAGCGCACCAAGCCGTCGCCGTGCTCGCCCGAGTACGCCCCCTTGTACTGCCGCACCAGGGCGCTCGCCTCCTCGGCGATCGCGCGCATCTTCTGCGCGCCGTCGCGACGCATGTCGAGCACCGGGCGCACGTGCAGCGTGCCCACCGAGGCGTGCGCATACCAGGTGCCGCGCGTGCCGTGCTTCTCGAACACCTGCGTGAGCCGGTCGGTGTACTCGGCGAGGTGCTCGAGCGGCACTGCGCAATCCTCGATGAACGACACCGGCTTGCCGTCGCCCTTCATCGACATCATGATGTTGAGGCCCGCCTTGCGCACCTCCCAGATGTCCTTCTGGAGCGCCGCCTCGGTCACTTCGACCACGCTCCCCGGCTGGCCGAGGTCGCCCATCAGCTGCACCAGCGACTTCAGGCGCGCCACCTGCGCGGCGTGGTCCTCGCCGGCGAACTCCACCAGCAGGATGGCGTCCGGTTCGCCGCGGATCGTCGCTTCGACCGTCTTGCGAAACGCGGCGATCTGGCGCGCCAGGCCGATCATGGTGCGGTCGACCAGTTCGACCGCCGAGGGTCCGAGCCTGACGATGTGCTGCGTCAGGTCCATGGCGTCGTGGAACTTCGCGAAGTGCACCACGCCGAGCACGCGTTGCGCCGGCAGCGGCGCGAGCTTCAGGTGCAGCCGCTCGAACCACGCCAGCGTGCCCTCGGAGCCGACCAGCAGGTGGGCGGCGTTCGCGTGCGGCGGCCCGAGGTGGTCGAGGTTGTAGCCCGCCACCTTGCGCAGCACCTTCGGAAAGCGTGTATCGATCTCGTCCTTATCGCGCTGGTAGAGCGCCTGCAGCCGGGTCACGAGGTCGCGATACCCGGTCGGCCCGCCGCCCGCATCCATCGGGCCGAAGGTCCAGCGCTCGCCGGTCGCGGTGAACGCCTCGATGGCCTGCACGTTGTGCACCATGTTGCCGTAGACGATCGAGCGTGAGCCGCAGGAATTGTTGCCCGCCATGCCGCCGAGCGTGGCCTGGGCCGAGGTGGACACATCCACCGGGAACCACAGGCCGTGCGCGCGCAACTGCGCGTTCAGCCGGTCGAGCACCATGCCGGGTTGCACCACCGCGCTGCGGCTGGCGACGTCGAACTCGAGCAGGGCGTTCAGGTGCTTCGAATCGTCGATGACCAGCGCCGCGCCCACGGTCTGGCCGCATTGCGAGGTGCCGGCGCCGCGCGGCAGCACCGGCACGCCGGCCTCGAGCGCGATGGCAATCGCGGTGCGCGCCGCGTCTTCGCTGCGCGGCACCACCACGCCGACGGGATCGACCTGGTAGATCGAGGCGTCCGTGGCATAGCGGCCGCGGCTCGCCGCGTCGAACAGCACCTCGCCGTCCACTTCGCGCGCGAGGCGCGCGGCCAGCGACGAATGCGCGCCCGCTGCCCGCAGAAACCCGACCGGCACCGCAGGCGCGTTCACGCCGCCTCTTTGCGTCCGAGCGCGCCGAGTACCGAAGCCACCTTGCCGGCAAGGTGCTCGCGCAGCAACGTCTGCAGGCGGGGCGCGTCGCGCGCCGCCAGCGCCGCGAGGATCGCCTCGTGCTCGCGCACCGCCGTGTCCCAGCGCTCGCGCGACAGGTTCGCCATGTAGCGCGCGCGCCGCACGTTGGCGTTCAGCTGGCGGTAGCTCTGGGCCAGCACCGCGTTGCCCGAAGCCTCGACCAGCTTGATGTGGATCGCCTGGTTGAAGCGGAAATAGCCAGCGAGGTCGCCGCGCGCGTGCATCGCCAGCATCTCGTAGTGCAGGGCACGGATCTCGGCAATCTGCCCGGCGCTCGCCTGTCGGCAGGCGAGTTCGCCAGCCAGGCTTTCGAGCGCCCCCATCACCTCAAGCGTCTGCGACAGGCGTCGCGGATCGACTTCGGCAACGATCGCGCCGCGGTTCGGCAGCAGTTCGACCAGCCCTTCTGTGGCCAGCAGCTTGATCGCCTCGCGCAAGGGGGTGCGGGAGATCGCGAATTCCGCGGTCAGGACGCGCTCGTTCAACCGGGTGCCCGGGGCGAGGTCGCCGTGCACGATCTGGTCGCGCAGGCGGTCGACGACCTCCTCGTGCAGGGGCCGCCGACGGATGGCGGGGATCCGGGGTCCCGCCCTGGCTGCGACAGAAAGATCGGCTTCGATGTCTTGCACGGTCTTCATTTTGTATGCAGAATACAAAAAACCAGCCCGCTGCGCAATTGCTTGCCCGTATGTTGCGCACAACTTACATTTACGCATTCAAAAGCTGACGACGCCATGACCCACACCGGACGCCATTTCCTGCAGATCCCCGGCCCGACCAATGTCCCGGACCGGGTGCTGCGGGCGATCGACTTCCCGACCATGGACCACCGCGGCCCGGAATTCGCCGACCTCGGCAAGGCCTGCCTCGCCGGCATGAAGAAGGTGTTTCGTTCGACGCGCGGCGAAGTGGTGATCTATCCCGCATCGGGCACCGGGGCCTGGGAGTCCGCCCTGGTCAACACGCTCTCGCCCGGGGACCAGGTGCTGATGTGCGAGACCGGGCAGTTCGCCGCGCTGTGGAACAAGCTCGCCACGCGTCTCGGCCTGAAGACCGAGTTCCTGCCCGGCGACTGGCGCCACGGCGCCGACCCGGACGCGATCGAGAAGCGCCTGCGCGCCGACGCGCAAAAGGACATTCGCGCGGTCTGCGTGGTGCACAACGAAACCTCGACCGGGGTGGTCTCGCGCATCGCGGAGGTGCGCAAAGCGATCGACGCCGCCGGCCACCCGGCGCTGCTGATGGTCGACACCATCTCCTCGCTCGCCTCGATCGACTACCGCCACGACGAGTGGGGGGTCGATGTCACCGTCGCCGGCTCGCAAAAGGGCCTGATGCTGCCGCCGGGGCTGTCGTTCAACTGCATCTCGCCGCGCGCCCTCGAGGCCTCAAAGACCGCGCGCCTGCCGCGCAGCTACTGGGCATGGGACGAGATGCTCGCCAGCGGCAAAACCGGCTATTTTCCCTACACCCCGGCCACCAACCTGCTCTACGGCTTGCGCGAGGCGCTCGCCATGCTGGAGGAAGAAGGGCTGGAGAACGTCTTCGCCCGCCACGCGCGGCACGGCGAGGCGACACGGCGCGCGGTGCGCGCCTGGGGGCTGGAAGTGCTTGCGCTCGACCCGCGCGAGGTCTCGGGATCGCTCACCGCCGTGCTGCTGCCCGCGGGACAGGACGCGGACCATGTGCGCGCGGTCATCCTGGACGCCTTCGACATGTCGCTCGGCACCGGCCTGGGCAAGCTCGCCGGCAAGGTGTTCCGCATCGGCCACCTCGGCCACTTCAACGATCTGACGCTCGCCGGCACGCTTGCCGGCGTGGAAATGGGCCTTGGGCTCGCCGGCGTGCCGGTGAAGCAGGAAGGCGTGGCCGCGGCGCTCGCGTATCTCGCCGAGGGCCACCGCAAGAGCACCCGCGCGGCCGCCTGAGTGCCGCCGACCGAATTCAACGAGGAGAGGACGACACCATGAAAAAGCAACTCACGCGCGCCGCGATCGCGGCCTCCCTGCTGGCGGCCAGCCTGTCCGCCGCGGCCCAGACCGAGATCAAGTTCGGCCACGTCGCAGAACCCGGTTCGCTGTTTGCCCTGTCCGCGGACGAATTCGCGAAGAAGGCAAACGCCGCGCTCGGCAACAAGGCCAAGGTCGTGGTGTTCGGCTCCAGCCAGCTCGGCGGCGACAAGGAACTGCTGCAGAAGTTGAAGCTCGGCACCGTCGACATCGCGCTGCCCTCCACCGTCATGTCCTCGGAAGCCGACCTGTTCGGCATCTTCGAGATGCCCTACCTGGTGAAGGACCGGGCGCACATGTCGCGAATCGAGAAAGAGGTGTTCTGGAAGTCGCTCGCCCCGGCGGCCGAGGCCAAGGGCCTGAAGGTGATCGCAGTCTGGGAGAACGGCTACCGCCACATCACGAACTCCAAGCGCCCGATCAACGTGCCCGCGGACCTGCAGGGCATCAAGCTGCGCACCCCCGAGGGCAAGTGGCGCGTGAAGATGTTCCAGGCCTACGGCGCGAACCCCTCGCCGATGAAGTTCTCCGAAGTGTTCACCGCGCTGCAGACCGGCGTGATGGACGGGCAGGAAAACCCGTTTACGCAGATCTACAGCGCCAAGTTCCAGGAAGTGCAGAAGTTTCTCTCGCTCACCGGCCACGTCTACACGCCGGCCTACGCCACCGTCGGCGCAAAGAAGTGGGCCAGCCTGCCTGCGGACGTGCGCGGCACGCTGGAGAAGGCGGCGCGCGACACCCAGGCCTTCGTCTACCAGACGGCGGCGAAGCAGGAAGACGAACTGCTCGGCAAGCTGAAGGCCGCCGGTATGCAGGTGAACACGCCCGACAAGGACGCGTTCATCGCCGCGTCGAAGCCGGTCTACGAGGCCTTCTCCGCCGAAGTGAAGGGCGCGAAGGAAGTCATCGACCGCGCCATCGCGCTCGGCAAGTAAGCGCCCCGGCGGCAGCGTCGACGCGTGACCCTCGTCCGGCTCCGTGCGCTCTTCGAGCGCGCGATGGAATGGCTCGTCATCGCGCTGATGGTGGTCCTCTTCGCGGAGGTCACCATCGGCGTGGTGTTCCGCGCCGCGGGGCATGCGCTCGTCTGGTATGACGAGATCGCTTCGGTGCTGCTCGCCTGGCTCACCTATTACGCCGCGGCGCTCGCGGCGCTGAAGCGCGCGCACATCGGCTTCCCGGGCCTGGTGCGCAGCCTGCCGCGCAGCGCGCGCGTCGCCGCGGTGATCGCGGCCGAGGCGCTCACCATCGCCTTCTTCGCGCTGCTCGCCTGGGTCGGGTACTCGGTGCTGGAAGTGCTCGCCACCGATCACCTGGTCAGCCTGCCGGAGGTCTCGGTGCGCTTCACCCAGTCGGTGATCCCGATCGGCGCGGTGCTCTACATCATCGCCGAGCTGATGATCCTGCCGCAGGTGATCGCGGAGGCGCGCGGCGAGGGCGGCCCCGGGGCCAGCAGCCTCGCCGAGAAGCTGCACTAGACGCCATGGCCATCCTCCTCCTCTTCCTCTGCGTCCTCGCGCTCGTGCTGCTCAATGTGCCGATCGCGGTCTCGCTCGGCATCGCCGCGGTGATCGCGATGGTGGCCGCGCAGGGCCTGGACTCGCTGCCGAACGTGGCCATCGTGATGTACAACGGTGCCACCAATTTCCCGTTGCTGGCGATTCCGCTGTTCATCCTCGCCGGCGCGATCATGAACGCCTCCGGCATCTCGCGGCGGCTGATTGCGCTTGCCTCGGCGCTGCTCGGGTTCGTGCGCGGCGGCCTGGCGATGGTCTCGATCGGAACATCCCTCTTCTTCGCCGAGATCTCCGGCTCGGCGGTGGCCGATGTCGCGGCGCTCGGCTCGGTGCTGATTCCGGCGATGAAAAAGCGCGGCTATCCCGGCACCTTCGCCGCCGCGGTGATGTCCTCCTCGGCAACGCTCGCGGTCATCATCCCGCCGTCGATTCCCATGATCCTGTACGCCGTGATGGCGGATACGTCAGTGGTGCAGCTGTTCGTCGCCGGCATCGTCCCGGGCATCCTCGGCGGGCTTGGCCTGATGGGCATGGCCTACTGGTTCGCGGTGCGCTACAACTATCCTGTCGAGGAATCGTTCCAGTGGGTGCGCGTGCGGCGCACCTTCCGCGAGGCCTTCTGGGCGCTGTTCCTGCCGATCATCATCCTTGGCGGCATCTTCGGCGGCGTGGTCACGGCCACCGAGGGCGCGGCGCTCGCCGTGGTGGCGGCCCTCTTCATCGGCATCGGCGTGTACCGCGAGCTCGACTGGGCGCATTTGCGCGAGGCGATCATCGAGGGCGGCGTGCAGACCGCGGTGGTGATGATGCTGGTGGCCGCCTCCGCCCTGCTCGGGGTCTACCTCACCGAGCAGCAGGTGCCGCAGAAGCTGGCCGGCGCGATCATCGGCTTCACCAACAACAAGTGGGTGGTGCTGGCGATCCTGAACGTGCTGTTCTTCGCCCTCGGCCTGTTCCTGCACTCCGCGGCGGCGATCATCCTCACCGTGCCGGTGGTGATGCCGCTGGTGAACGCCGTCGGCATCGACCCGGTGCACTTCGGCCTGGTCGTCACCATCAACCTCGGCATCGGCCAGCAGACCCCGCCGGTGGCGAGCGTGCTCGCCACCGCCTGCACCATCGCCAAGGAGGACATGTGGGCGGTGACCCGGACCAACGTGTACTTCATCGGCGTGCTGGTGGCGGTGCTGCTGCTGTGCACCTACGTGCCGGCGGTGCCGATGACGCTGGTGCACGCGCTGTACGCGAAGTAAGCTGCCGACGCCGCACCCACCGAGCGAGCCCCGGATGAGCGAAGCCCCGATTCTCGTCACGCGCGACGGCGCGGTCGCCACCGTCGTGCTGAACAACCCCGCGAAGCTGAACGCGCTGTCGAAGCCCATGTGGATGGCGCTCGGCGAGGCGATGCGCGGCCTGGACGCCGATGATGCCGTGCGCTGCATCGTGCTGCGCGGCGCAGGCGAGAAGGCCTTCGGCGCAGGGGCCGACATCAGCGAGTTCCACAACGAGCGCGCAAGCACCGCCCAGGCGAAGCAGTACGGCGAGGACATCGCCGGCACCATGCACGCCATCGCCGGCTGCCGGCACCCGACCGTCGCCATGATCCATGGCGCCTGTGTCGGCGGCGGGCTGGAGGTCGCTTCGCAGTGCGACCTGCGCATCTGCGGCGAGTCGGCACGCTTCGGCGTGCCGATCAAGAAGCTCGGCCTGGTGGTGGCCTACGCCGAGATGCAGGGCCTGATCGACGTGGTGGGTCGCTCCACCGCGCTCGAGATCCTGCTCGAGGGCCGCATCTGGGATGCCCGCGAAGCCTACGAGAAGCGCTTGGTGAACCGCGTGGTGCCGGATGCGAAGCTCGCCGAGGAGGCCGGCGCCATGGCCCAGCGCATTGCCGAGGGTGCGCCGCTGGTGGCGCGCTGGCACAAGAAATTCGCCCGCCGGCTCGCCGAGCCGCGGCCGCTCGAAGCCGGCGAGAACGACGAAAGCTACGCCTGCTTCGACACCGAGGATTACCGCGAAGGCGTGGCCGCCTTCCTTGCCAAGCGCAAGCCCGAATTCCGGGGACGCTGAGAGGACGTCCCCAGAAGCATCACCCCGATCGAACCCCCCCCAGAGGAGACTTCATGAACACCCGCATGACCCCCGCGCTGCGCGCGACGCTGGCCGCCTGTGCGCTTGCCGTCGCCGTCCCGTTTGCCGCACACGCGCAGAACTGGCCCACCAAGGCCATCGTCATCCTGAACCCGTTCCCCGCCGGTGGCGGCACCGACACCTTCGCCCGACCGCTGGCCGCCAAGCTCTCGGCGACGCTCGGCGCGCAGGTGCTTATCGAGAACCAGGGCGGCGCCGGTGGCACCGTGGGCGCGGCCAATGCCGCCAAGCGCGCCCCCGACGGCTACAACTGGTTCATGGGCGCGGTGCACCACACCATCGCCGAGAGCCTGTACACCAAGCTGCCCTACCGGCTCGAGCGCGATTTCGAGCCGATCACCGTCGCCGCCTTCGTGCCGAACGTCGTCGTGGTGCACCCGAAGCACGCCGCCGCGCTGAAGTCGCTCAAGGACCTGATCGCCTACGCCAAGGCGAATCCGGGCAAGCTCAATTACGGCTCGGCGGGCAGCGGCACCACCCACCACCTTTCGGTCGAGCTGTTCAAGACCATGACGGGCACCTTCATGGTGCATATCCCGTACCGCGGCGCCGGTCCGCTGATGGTCGACCTGCTTGCCGGCCAGGTGGACCTCGCCTTCGACGGCATGGGCACTTCGTCGGCGCAGATCAAGGCGGGCAAGCTGATCCCGCTCGCCATCACCAGCGTGGTGCGCAACCCGGTGCTGCCGAACGTGCCGACGATGGCCGAAGCCGGCCTGCCGGGCTACGAAGTGCGCACCTGGTACGGCCTGTGGGCGATCAAGGGCACGCCGCAGGCGATCAAGGACCGCATGTACAAGGACGTGGTCGCCGCCATGGCGCTGCCCGACATGAAGGCGATCTGGGCCTCGCAGGGCGCGGATGCCGGCGGCATGCCGCCTGCGGAGTTCGGCGCGCTGATCAAGACGGAAATCGCGAAGTGGGCGAAGGTGGTGAAGGACGCCGGCGCGAAGGTCGACAACTGAGCACTTGCATCATCCGCAGGGCGGCGCTCCAGGCGCCGCCCTCGCGGGCGGACCGGCCGGTCCGGCTCGCTTGACAGGGCCGGACGCCCCTCCTAAGGTCGGTCAGGGTCCCCATGCGGGACAGGGCGACTTGCGGCCCGTTCATCGTCATACAAGGAGGAAGCCATGAAGCTCACAACGACACTCGTTGCGGCGTGCTGCGCCGCGCTGCTGGCGGCACCCGCCGTCGCCCAGGAAATCAAGATCTCGCACCAGTGGAAGGCCAACGTCGACGGTCGCGACCGCGCCGCACGGCTGTTCGTGTCGGAGGTGAACAAGGCCGACAAGAACCTGAAGTTCCGCATTTACCCGGCACAGTCGCTCGGCATCAAGCCAGTGGCGCAGCTCGATGCGCTGCAAAACGGCACGCTCGAGATGGCGGTGTTCCCGATGTCCTACGCCGTGGGCAAGGCGCAGGAGTTCTCCGCCATCATCCTGCCGGGCACGGTGCCGACGCTGGACTTCGCCATGAAGCTGCGCGGCACGCCGTTCCAGACCAAGCTGAACGAACTCGCCGCGAAGAACGGCATCCGCATCATCACCTGGTGGTGGACCCCGGGCGCGTTCGCGACCAAGGACCGCGAGATCACCGGGCCGAAGAGCGTCGCCGGGCTGAAGCTGCGCGCCGCCGACCCGACCTTCGAGGTGATGCTGAAGGCCGCCGGCGCCTCGGTGGTGAGCATGCCCTCGACCGAGATCTATCCCTCACTGCAGTCCGGCGTGCTGAGCGGCACGTTGACCTCGGCCGAGACCTTCGTCAGCATGCGCCTGTACGAGCAGACGAAGTTCGCCACCACGCCGAGCAAGTACTCGCTGTGGATGCTGCTGCAGCCGCTGGTGATGTCCAAGCAGCACTGGGACAAGCTCACCCCCGCGCAGCAGAAGATCTTCGAGGCCGCGGCCGCCAAGTCGGACGCCTTCTTCCTCGGCCTGCAGAAGGACGCCGTGGACAAGATGGAAGAGGCCTACAAGAAGGCCGGCGCCAAGGTGCACGAGATGACCGAGGCCGAGTTCAAGGAGTGGGTCGCCCTCGCCAAGGAGACCTCCTACAAGGACTTCGCCTCCAAGTCGCCGGAAGCGAAGGACCTGCTCGACGCGCTGCTTGCGGTGAAGTAAGCACCGCGTTCGGTCGTACGACGGGCCGGGCAACCGGCCCGTTTCATGTGGGGGAACAGCCGTGCAGCGTTTCGTCAACTTCGTGGATCGCCTGTCGACGGCCTGCGCCGTGGTCGCCTCGGTGATGCTCGCGCTCGCCGCGCTGGTGATCTGCTGGAACGTGATCTACCGCGCCATGGGCGCGTCCACCTGGTGGGAGATCGAGTTCTCGGTCTACATGATGGTGGCCTCGCTGTTCCTGGCTTCGCCCTACTGCCTGCGCACCAACGGGCACGTGTCGGTCGACCTGCTGGCGCACTACCTGCCGCCGCGCGGCGCGCGCGTGCTGACGATCGCGGTGGCCGTGGCCGGCCTGCTGGTCTGCCTGTACCTCGCGGTGGTCGGCGGCCTGCTCACGCTGGACGCCTACGAGCGGGGCGATCGCACTGAAAGCACCTGGGCGCCGCTCAAGTGGCCGCTGTTCCTCACCATGCCGGTCGGCCTTGGCCTGACCGCGCTGCAGTATGTCGCCGAAATCCTGCGGCTGCGCCTGCCGGAACCCGCGCCGCCCTCTGATGCCTCGCAGCCCGCGGGGAGCGCGCCATGAACGAACTGCAGATCGGCCTGCTGATCGTCGTGGTCACGCTGCTGGTGCTGTTCTCCGGGCTGCCGATCGCTTGGGGCCTGACGGTGGTGGCGGTGGGTTTCCTCGCCACCTTCGAGGGCCTGGACAGCCTCGCCAACGTGCCGATCCTGATGATGGACGAGCTGGCCTCGTTCGCCCTGCTGACGATCCCGCTCTTTATCCTGCTCGGCACCGCGATCGGTTCCTCCGCCGCGGGGCGCGACATCTACGAATCGCTGCACCGCTGGCTCGACCGCATGCCCGGGGGCCTGGTGATCGCCAACATCCTCGCCTGCGGCGTGTTCTCCGCCATCTGCGGCTCGAGCCCGGCCACGGCTGCGGCCATCGGCAAGGCGGGCGTGCCCGAGATGCTGCGCCGGGGCGTGCCGGCCGCGCTCGCCACCGGCTCGATCTGCGCCGGCGGCACGCTCGGCATCCTGATCCCGCCCTCGATCACCATGATCCTCTACGGGATCGCCACCGAGACCTCGATCGGCCGCCTGTTCCTCGCCGGCGTGGTGCCCGGCATCCTGCTGGTGCTGCTGTTCTCGGCCTATGCCTGGCTCGCCACCGTGATCTCGCGCCGCGGCCTGACGGCGGACGACATCCCCAGCTACACCATGAAGGAGAAGATGGAGGGGCTGGGCCGCGTCTCGCCCTTCATCGCCATCGTCTTCGCCATCGGCTACGCGATGTACGGCGGGCTTGCCACGCCCTCGGAGGTCGCCGCGATCGCCGCGGTGCTCGCGCTGATGCTGGTGGTCGGCATCTACCGCGCGTGGACGCTCGACGACCAGTGGCGCATCTTCCGCGAGACGGTGCGCGAGTCGACCATGATCCTGATGATCATCGGCGCGGCGGCGGTGTTCTCGTACATGATGAGCCTGCTCTACGTGACCCAGACCGCGGCGCAGGCGCTGGTCGACCTCGGCCTGAACCGCTGGGTGCTGATGCTGGCGATCAACGCCTTCCTGCTGCTCGCGGGGTGTTTCCTGCCGCCGGTGGCCGTGATCCTGATGGTGATGCCGATCCTTACCCCGGTGCTCGAGGCGAACGAGTTCGACCTGATCTGGTTCGCGGTGATGCTCACCATCAACATGGAGGTGGGGCTCATCACCCCGCCGGTGGGCCTGAACCTCTACGTGCTGAAGGGCGTGGCGCCGGAGGTGCCGCTCACCACCGTGCTGAAAGGCTCGCTGCCCTTCGTGCTGCTGATGTTCGTCGCCATGGCGCTGCTCAGCTTCTTCCCCGAGATCGCGCTCTGGCTGCCGAACAGGATGATGGGCGCGGGCTAACACCCGGAACAAGGGGGCTTCGCCCCCTCGTGCACCCCCCGGTCGGTTTCGCGGGGGGCCTAAGTGCAGGCGATCACGCCTGCCGCGGCAAGCCGCGCGATCTCCGCCTCGGACAAGGCCAGCTGTTCCACCAGCACCTCGCGCGTGTGCTGCCCGAGGAGCGGCGGGGCACGGCGGTACTCCACCGGCGTTGCCGAGAAGCGCAGCGGGCTCGCGGCGCCCGGCGCACGCACCCCGGCCGGGTGCTCGAGTTCGACCTTGCTGCCACGGTGCGCCGCCTGTGGATGGGCGAGCGCCTGCCCGTAATCGTTGATCGGCCCGGCTGGCACGCCGGCCTCGAGCAGGATCGCCTCCCACTCCAGCCGCGTCCTGGTGCGGAACACCTCCGAAAGCGCCGCATGCATCGCCTCGTAGTTCTGCATGCGCGCCGCGTTGTCCCTGAAGCGCGCATCGCTCGCCCACTCGGGCCTGCCGATGGCCTTGCACAGCGCGGTGAACTGCGACTGGTTTGCGCTCGCCACGATCATCTGGCCGTCCGAACTCGGGAAGAGCCCGTAGGGGGCGATCGCGTAGGAGGCATTGCCGGTGCGCCGCGGCGCCACGCCGCTGCACCAGTAATGCGACAGCTGTCCGGAGCTGATCGCCAGCACCGCATCGAACAGCGAAATGTCGAGGGCCTGGCCCTCGCCGGTGAGGTCGCGATGGTGCAGGGCGGCAAGGATGGCGACCGTGGCATACATGCCGGTGAACATGTCCACCAGCGGGATGCCGACGCGCTGCGGACCGCCGCCGGGGCGGTCGTCGCGCTCGCCGGTCACGCTCATCAGCCCTCCGAGCCCCTGGAACAGGTAGTCGTAGCCCGGCCGCTCTGCGTTCGGGCCGTCCTGCCCGAAACCGGTGATCGAGCAGGCGATGATGCGCGGGTTGAGCGCGCGGATCGACGCGGCATCGAGGCCGAACTTCGCCAGCCCGCCGACCTTGTAGTTCTCGATGTAGACATCCGCCTGCGCGGCGAGCCCGCGGATCAGCGCCTGGCCCTCGGGCACCGAGACGTCGATCGCCACCGAACGCTTGTTGCGGTTCGCCGAAAGGTAGTACGCCGACTCGCGGGTGTCGCGGCCTTCGGCGTCCTTCAGCCAGGGTGGGCCCCAGTGGCGCGAATCGTCGCCGACGCCGGGGCGCTCGACCTTGATCGCGTCGGCGCCGAGGTCGCCGAGGGTCTGCACGCAGAACGGGCCGGCCAGCACCCGGGACAGGTCGAGGACGCGAATGCCGTGCAGGGGACCGGGCATGGTCAGGCGCCCGTGACCCAGCGCGGCTTGCGCTTGGCGGCGAAGGCGGCGATGCCTTCGCGCGCGTCGTCCGATTCCCACAGGTCGGCGAGCACCTTCGCGGTGTGTGCCTGCGCGGCTTCGGCGCCCAGGCGCGGCACCTCCGCGATCAGCGCCTTGCAGGCGGTGAGCGCCGAGCGCGAGCAGGCGCGGATCGCGTCGAGTTCCGCCTCCACCGCGGCGTCGAGTTCTTCCGCCGGCACCACGCGGTCGTACAGCCCGACGCGATGGCCCTCGGCGGCATCGAAGCGCTGCGCGGTGAGGAACAGCCGGCGCGCGGCGGTGGCGCCGATGCGCTCGAGCACGTAGGGCGAGATGGTGGCCGGGGCGATGCCGATGCGCGGCTCGGTGAAGCCGAAGCCGGCGCGCTCGGACGCAATCGTGATGTCGGCGACCGCCACCAGGCCGGCGCCGCCGCCGTGCGCCGGGCCGTTGACGCGCGCGATCACCGGCACCGGCAGCGCGCGCAGCGCCGCCATCAGGCGGGCGAAGCGGGTGCTGCGCGCCATGCGTTCGGCGCGCGAGCCCTCGACCATCTCGCGCATCGCCTTGATGTCGCCGCCGGCGCAGAAGGCCTCGCCCGCGCCGGTGAGCACCAGCGCGCGCACGCCCGTGTCCGCGGCAAGCTTTTCCACGGCGGCCTCGAGCGCCTGCGACAACTCCGGGCTGAGCGCGTTGTGCGCCTGCGGCCGGTTCATCGTCAGGCGCGCGATGCCGCCGGCGAGCGCCTCGACGACCAGCACCGGTTCCATGCGGCTACAGCACGCCCGCGGCGCGCAGCTTCGCGATCTCCCCGGCGCTGCGGCCGAGCCGCCCGCCGAGGATCTCGTCGGTGTGCTCGCCGAGCAGCGGCGGCGGCACCTTGTGCTCGATCGGCGTGGCCGAAAAGCGCATCGGGCTGCGGATCAGCGGGATCTTGCCGGCCACCGGGTGCTGCAGCTCGATGCGCAGGCCGCGCGCGATCGCCTGTGGCTCCTGGAACACCTGCTCGAGCGTGTTGATCGGGCCGTTCGGCACGCCCGCGGCTTCCAGCGCCTCGACCCAGTCGCGCGTGGTGCGCTTGGCGAAGATCGCGTTCAGGATCTCGGTGAGTTCGGCGCGGTTCGCCACGCGCTTGCCGTTGGTGGCGAAGCGCGCGTCCTTCACGAGGTGCTCGCAGGCACCGACTTCGCAGAACTTCCTGAACAGGTTGTCGTTGCCGCAGGCGAGAATGACGTCGCCGTCTGCGGTCCTGAAGGTCTGGTAGGGGACGATGTTCGGGTGCGCGTTGCCCAGCCGCGGCGGCGATTCGCCGGTGGCGAGGTAGTTCGAGCCCTGGTTGGCGAGCACCGCCACCTGGCAATCGAGCAGCGCAAGGTCGAGGTGCTGGCCGACGCCGGTCTCGGCGCGATGCGCGAGCGCCGCGCACACCGCGATGGTGGCGTACATGCCGGTCATCAGGTCGGCGATCGGGATGCCGGCCTTCTGCGGGCCGGCGCCGGGCAGGCCGTCGCGCTCGCCGGTGATGCTCATCAGCCCGCCCATGCCCTGGATCATGAAGTCGTAGCCCGGGCGCTCCCGGTACGGCCCGGTCTGGCCGAAGCCGGTCACCGAGCAGTAGATCAGCTTCGGGTTCACCTTTTTCAGGTCCTCGTAGCCGAGTCCATAGCGCGCAAGGTCGCCGAACTTGTAGTTCTCGAGCAGCACGTCGCAGGTGGCCACCAGCTCGCGCACGATCTTCTGCCCCTCGGGGTCCGAGAGGTTCAGCGTGACCGACTTCTTGCCGCGGTTGGCGCAGGCGAAGTAGGCCGACTCGTGCGTGTCCTTGCCCTCGCCGTCCTTCAGCCAGGGCGGGCCGAAGGCGCGCGAATCGTCGCCCTTGCCGGGGCGCTCGAGCTTGATGACTTCGGCGCCGAGGTCGGCGAGGTTCTGCCCGGTCCAGGGCGCGGCGAGCACGCGGGAAAGGTCCAGCACGCGGATATGGGAAAGCGGTCCTGCCATGGGGGCCTCGCGAAATGCCGTTGGATGCGTCGACAGTCTAGCCGAGGCCGCGGCGAAGGCCGGCGGCGGGCGCGAACCAGCAAGGCGCCGGAAGAGGCGGGCTTGGCGGGCCCGCCCCGGGGTGCAGCTCAGGCCGCAGTGGCCCGGTAGTTGCCCGGGAACATCGAGCGCTTGGATTCCTCGTCCATCTCGGTCTTGAAGGTGTGGCGGTCCTTGATGGCGATCGCGCGCTGCGCGGCGGGCCGCGCGGTGATTTCGTCAACCAGGCGCTTCACGTTCTTCAGCTTCGCCGCGGCCTCTTCGCCGAGCACGAAGGGCGTCAGCCGCGCCCAGCCCCAGAAGGCCATGTCGACCACGGTGTAGGTGTCGCCGACCATGTACTTCTGCGTGCCGAGGTGCGCGTCGACCACGTTCCAGTGGCGGTTCGCCTCGAACTCGTAGCGGTTGAGCGCATAGGCGATCTTCTCCGGCGCGTAGGCCTTGAAGTGCACGAACTGCCCGCTGAATGGGCCGATGCCGGAGGCGACGAACATCAGCCAGGAGAGCATCTCGGCGCGGGCCTTCGGCGTGTTCGGCGGCAGGAACTTGCCGGTCTTCTCGGCGAGGTAGAGCACGATCGCGTTCGAGTCGAACACCTTGATGTCGCCGTCGACGATCGAGGGCGCCTTGGCGTTCGGGTTGATCGCGAGGTACGCCGGCTTGTGCTGCTCGCCCTTGCGCGTATCGAGCGGGATCGCCTCGTAGGGCAAGCCCATCTCTTCCAGGCACAGCGTCACCTTCATCGGATTCGGCGCGGTGTTGTAGTAGTACTTGATCATCGGGAGTCTCCGGTGGGGGCGCCGGGCTCGGCCGGCGGGCGCGCGCGGTGTCGCGCGAAGCGGTTCAGGCGGCGCGGGCGGCCGGCTTGGCGGCGGCCTTGGCCGGCGACGGCGCCTTGCTCGCGAGCTTGGCCTCGCGTCGCAGCTTCTTCTCGATCTGCTGCTTGCGACGGCGGTTGCGGAGGTTCTGTGCGGTCTGTCTGCCCATGACGGGGCTCCTTAACGGGTTTGAGGTCTCTTGTGCGAGGGCTGCATTGTAGGGGGTCGCGGGCGCCTGCGCAGGGCGCCGACCGGGACCGCGGCGGGCTTACTACTTCAGGACGCAGTGCCGGGCGAAATCCGTAGCCTCATTCAGGCTCCAGTCGCCCTTGGGCTTGGCCTTCAGATTCGCACACCATTTGTCGCTGCCGACTTCGGGCGCGCAGCCGGCGAGGAAGAGGGTAAACAGGGCGAGGCAGAGCGTGGCGGTCATGTTCAGCATGATACTAGCGATAGACATCGCGGCGATGGCCGATGCGATACACCGTGATCTCCCGCTGCTTGTCATCGATCAGGTAGACAACGCGATAGTGCCCCTGGCGGATCCGGTACCGATCGTCGTAGCCGGCGAGTTTCTCCGATCCACTGGGCCGCGGATCCTCAGCGAGCGCATGAATGCGCTGGACGATTCGAAGGCGGTCACTCCGGGTGCCGACCGCCTCCAGCTCTTTCCCGGCGGAGGGCTTGATGAGCAGCCTATAGGCGGCCACGACGCTTCATGCCTCGCACGAAGCTCTCGAACGAAACGCTTTTCTCCGCCTTGCGCCGGTCGACGGACTCGAGATCCTCGGCATCTTCGGCAAGCGCTGCCTTGACCGCTTCATTAACCATGTCGGAAATCGACCGGTCATTGGCCGCGGCACGCAGGCGCAAGGCCTTGTGGACCTCGGGTTCCAGGTAAATCGTGGCGCGCTTCGAATCGCTCATCGATGCAGTCTGGACGCTTGACGCTATAACGTCAAGACGTCCGAACGCGGGACGCCTCGGGTGTCCGGTCGGCTGCGACGGCAAGCGGGCCGCTACGGCCCGGGGGCTGCCTGCCGCGCGAGGAAGTGACGCACGAGGGCATTCACCGCCGCGGGGAACTCCCAGAGGGGAAACCCGCCCGCGCCGGGCACGACGACGCGCTCGACGTTCGACAGGCTCGATTCGAGTTCCCGCGCCACCTGGAGGAAGTCCTCTATATCGAGCTCGCCGTTGACGAGCAGCACGGGCTGCGTGATCCGCGCGAGCGAATCGCGAATCGACGCGACGGGTTCGGGCGTGGCGGCCTCCAGCCAGGGCCGTCCGGAGAAGCCGGCGATCATGGCCTCGTGTTCCTTCGCCCGGCAGTCGTCGGGCCGGGCACGGATCACGTCGAACCAGGCGGAGTCGCGGAACCATTCCTCGCGCGCCGCGGCAACGCCGCGCGCCGCGGCCGTTTGCCTCGCCTGCGTGAAGCGGGCCGTGACGTAGGGCAGGTCGACGCCGGGCAGGACTGCGCCCTCCAGCACCAGCGAGGCGAGCCGTTGCGGATGCTGCGCGGCGAGCAGCAACGCGACGCCGGCGCCGGTATGCGTGCCCCAGAAATGCGTTCGCGCAACGCCGGCGGCGTCGATCGCGGCAAGCACCGCGCGCGCGTACTCGGCGGGGCCGTACGGCCCGGGACAGTCCTCCGAGCGGCCGTGCCCCGGAAGGTCGATGAGCAGCAGGCGGTAATCGGCCTGGAACGCGTCGACCTGCGCGGAGAACAGCCCGCTGTGCTGGGAGGCGCCGTGCACCAGCGTGAGCCAGGGCGCGGCGTCGCCCGCGCGGGCAATGGTCTCGAAGTGCGGGACTGGCCTGAGCAAGGATGGGCTCATGATCCGCGAATGATATGACGGGCGCTGACCGTTGGCGCTCCCGCCGATGCGCAGGCTTCAGGCCGCGTCGGCCTCCAGAAGCAGGGCACGCACCGCCTTGTATTCTTCAAGGCGCGCAATATCCCTCTCGGTCGGGTTCGCTATTCGACTGAGGTCCATGTTCTCGGCGTTGTCAGCGAGCTTGACCGCTCGGACGATCCTGTTTCTTGCTGCGGTGGCTGCGCGCCCTAACGTCCGCGTTGGCCGGCGCGCACCGCTTTCGCGCGCGTCCGGGCTGAGCGCGCGGTTGGAGAGCGCCGTGCATGATGCTCTGCATAGGCATCGAGCAGCCGTCGGATCATGCGCTGGTACTGCGTGTTGTGCTTTTGGGCCTCGCTCTTGAAGAACTCGACGCTGCGCTTGCTCAGCGCGATCGTGACCTTGACGCCTTCGTCCCGGAAAACCAGATCTTCCGGACGTGGAAGGAAATCAGGAACGACCTCCAGATCTCCGAGGGGTTCGTTCGTGTACCGGACTTTCTCGCTCATGGATCTGTTTTCCCTTGCGCCAGTATCCAGCTCCGAAGATGCGAATAACCTCGGCACGGTATGTGAAGCGGACCGTCAGGACGCCGTGGACGCCCGGAAGGCCGCGCCGCCTGTCCGAATGGCGCCAACGTCCGGTTTCAGGTTCGCGCCGCTTGCGACGCGTCGTCCTGAGAGCCATTGTTCGGCAGCACGCATGGCCAGATGCCAGCGTCATGAGTGATTCATTTTGGCAATGGTCGTCATTCGTGAGACCGCTATTCGATCACCTGGTTGGCACGAATCAATACCGACTGCGGGATTGCAATGCCCAGCGCATTGGCGGTCTTCATGTTGATGATCAGTTCGAAGTTCGTCGGCTGCTGGACCGGCAACTCGCCGGGTTTAGCACCCTGAGCGACCTTGGCGATGTATGCGGCGGCGGTACGGTAGGCGGTCCTTAGGTTTTCGCCGTAACTCATCAGTCCGCCATCGTCCACAAACTCCCGGGCGCCGTAGAAGGCAGGTAG
This sequence comes from Burkholderiales bacterium, assembly GCA_036526195.1. Lineage (GTDB taxonomy): Bacteria > Pseudomonadota > Gammaproteobacteria > Burkholderiales > SG8-39 > DATCYZ01. Next base: position 96,564 of record DATCYZ010000033.1, on the reverse strand, counting down.
CCGGTGCTTGGCTGCCAGCGCTACGATGTCCGCGCGTCTGGTCAGGAACAGCGGTTCGTCGGGCAGAACGAGAATTCCCCCCGCCCTCTGCTGGGCCGCTGCGTCGAATGCTGCGGACAGACTTACGTTGTTGCGCCGACCTGCGTCAATTCTGACCAGATCGATGTTTCTCGCCGATTTCGCAGCCACGCCAAGCACTTGCCACATGCGCGGGTGCACGTTGCTGCTTGCGTCGGCCAGGACTGCGATTGTGGTCGGCGTGGGCAGAATGCCCGCGAAGAGTTCGAGCATCTTGGGCATGATGTCCTCGGCCTGGCTGGATAGCCCGGTCGTGTTCGCGCCCGGTCTGGCGAGGCTCGCAATCATATTTTGTGCGACTGGATCTGCAACGGCCGCCATGACGATGGGCGTCGAGCCAAGTGCCTTCTGTGCAGCACGTGTAGTGGGCGTGCAGGTCGTCACCACCGAATCGAGCTGCATCGCCGCCAGCTCGTGCGCAAATTCCGGCGTTCGGTCGACATGGCCGTCAGCGTAGCGACGCTCGATGACGAGGTTCCTGCCTTCAACGTACCCCTGATCCCGCAGCCCCTCCAGGAGCGCGTTTTCCAGATGACCGCGTTGCACCCGGCTACCGCCGACCAGGATGCCGATACGCACGGTCCCTGTTTTTGACTGCTGAACCTCTGCCGCGAGTGGTCCGCCCACCGCGCCGAGTGCCAGTAGTGCAAGCAGTGTGTCGCGCCTGTTCATCCGGTTCTCTTTCGGTTGCTACGACAATGCGCGAATGCCGGGAACGCAGGGCCGATCGCCCGTACGACCAAATGCCCAACCAGTCTATGCCCGAAAGACCACTTGAGGTCGATTGCGGTCACATCATGTTCGACGGTCACGGCTATGCTTTCGTGCCGCCGAACGCGATATGAATACGATTAATCGGAAATGGCGTCGTCGCCCACGTCCTGACCGACCTCAATCCCCCCTCAAATCAACAGCCTGAAGAGGAAGCGCAGCGACCGCGTTCGGAAACGAGATTCGCGCAGACGAACGTCCGGCGCGGTGACCGCCACGCGGCACGCGCAGTCCCCGACCGCCAACTCCCGGCAGACCCCGGGAACCGCACCCGGGTTCACTACATGTCGAGCGCTTCAGCCACCTCGATCGAGCCGCCGGACGCGAGGATCGGGCAGCCCTTGGCATGCTTCAGCGCGGCCTCGAGGGTCGCGGCATCGATGAGCGAGTAACCACTTACCGGATTGGCGCCGCCATTGTTCACGACCGAGCCGTCACTGTGCACCGTAGAGGACATCCCCACCGGGTGACCGCCGTCGACGATCGCGCTCCCCATCCCGCCCATCCACTTGCCCCAGGCATCCATCACCTTCTTCATCTCGGCATCGTTCTTGGGCTTGCCGCCCCCGTGATACACGAACAGATACTTGGCCATTGCGCTCTCCTGAATTGGTCGCCGGTCGCATCCGCGGGGCGGACGCGCCGGTTCGGCCACCATGGCCGACGCATTGGAGACTAAGCCCATGTTCCTGGGGCGTCATTGGGCAAAAGAAGGGGATTCTGGCCATCGCGTTGTGTAGTCTGCACAATACGACATGGCCGACCACCCCTACAGGGCTGTCTCCGACGCGCTCGAGCGCCTGCGCGGCAGCCGGCTGCTGCCCGCGACCGTCACGCCGCTTCGCCGCAACGCCGCGGCGATCCTCACCGAGTTGCGCGAGACGATCCTTGCCGAGATCCCCGCGTACACCGAATCGCGCGATCCGGCCACGCTGCGCGAACTGGCCGCGCATGCCCAACGCCACCAGGACGAGATCGTCCGGCTGCTCGAAGGCGGCGCGGTGGGCGATTTCGGCTTCGTGCGCGAGCACGCGCAGCTGCGTGCCGAGCACCGCTTCCCGCTCGAGGCGGTGCTGCATGCCTACCGCTGCGCGCACCGCGTGTATTCCCGCTGGCTGCGCGAGGCGGCCTCGAGCGCCGCCGGATCCGCGGAAGCCGCGCGCGAAGTGGTCGCGGGCGTGGCGGATTTCAGCATCGAGTACATCGACGCGATCAGCACCATCGCCTCGGCCGCCTATGTCGATCGCATCCGGCTGCTGGCCGATGTCGCGGGTGACGAGCGCGCGCAACTGCTGAACATCCTGCTCGGCGGCTTCGACGAATCGGATGCGCGAGTGGCCTCGATCCTGCGCCGCGCCGGTTACCTGGTCGGACGCCAGGCCTTCTGCGTGGTGCTCGCGCAGTCGGTGGATGCCACCGAGATGGAAAACCCGGCGCGGGTGCGCCGGCTCGCCGACACGCTGGACCAGCTCGTCCCGCCGAGTCTCGCGCGCCGGCTGATCGACGTGCGCGATGCCCGGGTCGTGGGCGTGTTCTCCGCGGTGCAGCGCCTCTCCGGCTGGACCGCGCCCAGCGCCTCGCTCGCCGAGCGCCTCGCGCGCGCGCTGGCGACCGCCGGCAATGCGGTGCTGATCGGCGTCAGCGGCGACGTCACCTCCACCTCGCGGATCCCGGCCGCGCACCGGCAGGCGCTGCTGGCGCTGCGCATGGCCAGCGTGCAGGCAAGGGTGGTGGAGTTCGCGGCGACGCCGCTGCGCCAGCTGATGATCCACCTTGCAGGCGACGAACTGCAGCGCCTGCTGCCGGCGTGGGCCGGCACCTTCTACGAGGCAGACGACAAGCTCGGCGGCACGCTGTCGGCCACCCTGCGCGCCTACGCCGACGCGGACATGAACCTGCTCAAGGCCGCGGCGCGCCTCGAGGTGCACCCAAACACGCTGTACGCGCGCCTGAACCGGATCCGCGAGATCACCGGGCTGAATGCGCGCGGCTACTTCGCTCTCACCGACCTGCTGACGGTCGCCGACGCGCGCACGGCCACCAGGACGGCGACCTGACGCCGCTCAGGGCATTATAGTAACTTATATGTTACTAATTGGCGGTTTTCGGCGCCCCGCGCTCCCCCAGGTCCCACCACAGCCCCGCCATGATGCGCAGGCCCTCGCGCGCCACCGGCGCGAGCAGGTGCTCGTTCGGCGCGTGCTGCGAGCAACCCGCATACGAATGCGGCACCCAGACGGTCGGCAGGCCGAGAACGTCGGCGAAGACGTCGTTCGGCAGCGAGCCGCCGAGGTTCGGCAGCACCGCGGGGGCGGCGCCGGTGGTGGCGCGCACTGACTCGACGGCCCACTTCACCCATTCGTTCTCGGGGTCGAGCCGGGTCGCGGCGAAGAAGCTGTCGCGCGCCTGGCGCACCTCGACCATCGGGAAGCCGGCCGCGTCCAGGTGGCGGCGCAGCGCGGGCAGGATGTCGGTCGGATCGATGCCGACGACGTAGCGCAACTGGCAGTGCGCGTTGGCGCGCGGCGGGATCGCGTTCACCGGCCGGTCCGGGTCGCCGGTGCGAAAGGCCAGCACTTCGAAGCTGCTCCAGCCGTAGACCCGCTCGGCGGGCGTCAGGCCCGGCTCGCCCCAGTTGAGTTCGATCTCCGGCGCGTCCGGGCCGCCGTCGATCTCGAGGTCGGCAATCGCCCGCCTGACCGCGGGGGTGAGCGAGGTCGGCCGCCACTCGGGCACGTGGATCACGCCGCGCACCGAGGCGATCGACGAGATCGCGTGCGCGAGGATCAGGCCGGGGTTGGAGATCAGCCCGCCCCAGTTGCCGGAATGGTGCCCGCCCTTGCGCGCATCGAGCACGAGGTCGAAGTTCATCGCGCCGCGCGAGCCGAGGAACAGCGTCGGCCGGTCGGCGGAGACGCGCGGGCCGTCGGAGGCGATGAAGACATCCGCCTTGAAGGCGTCCTTCTCGCGTTCGCACAGTTGCCGCAGACCGGGCGAACCGGTTTCCTCGCCGGTTTCGATCAGCAGCTTCACGTTGAAGCCGAGATTTCTCCGCACCGCGAGCACCGCCGCGAGCGCGCCGAGGTTGATGCTGTGCTGGCCCTTGTTGTCGGCGGTGCCGCGCCCGTACCAGCGCTCGCCATCGACCGTGACGCGCCAGGGCGAGAGCCCCTCGCGCCAGAGCTTCTCCTGCCCGCGGATCACGTCACCATGGCCGTAGCTGAAGAGCGTAGTCAGTGCGGCATCCTCGATGCGCTCGGCGTAAAGGAACGGACCGCCGTGGCTGTGCGGGTTCGGGATCACGCGGCACCTGAAGCCGAGCTTTTCGAGCCCCGGACCGATCTCGCGCACGAGATACGCCTCCAGCGCCGGGCCCTGGTCCGGGTTCTGGCTCTCGGTCGGGATCGCGACGCGGCGCTCGAGGTCGGCAAGGTAGCCGCCCTCATCGAAGTAGCGCTCGACTGCCTGCACGGCCTTGGCACGACTCATTCCATCCTCCTCACCACAGGGTCCACAACATGCGAAGTCCAATCAGGTAGAGCAGCACCGCGAACACCACCCGCAGCCGGCCGATCGCCATGCGGTGCGCGAGCCGCGCGCCCCACGGCGCGGCGACCATGCTGGTGACCACGATCATGCCAAGCGCCGGCAGGTAAACATACCCGAGGCTGCCCGCGGGCAGGGACTCGACGCGCAAGCCATTCAGGATGTAGCCGGTAGCGCCGGCCGCCGCGATCGGAAAGCCCACCGCGGCCGCGGTGCCGATCGCCTTGCGAAGCGGCATGTTGCACCAGCTCATGAAGGGGATCGACAGGAACGCGCCGCCCGCCGCCACCAGGCTCGACAGGCCGCCGATCACGCTGCCCGCGGCGAACAGGCCCGCCCGCCCCGGGAGCCCGCGCGAGGCGCGCGGTTTGAAGTGGAAGAACATCTGCGTCGCGGCGTAGAACATGAACAGGGTGAAGAAGATGCCGAGCGGCCGCGTCGGGATCAGCGTCGCCACCGACGACAACGCCAGGCCACCGAAGAGGATGCCCGGGGCGAGCGCCAGCGCCACCGGCCAGTCGACCGCGCCGAGGCGATGGTGCGCGCGCACGCTGGAGAGCGAGGTGAAGAGGATCGTCGCCATCGAGGTGGCCAGCGACTGGTGCATCAGTGTGTCGCCCGAAAAGCCCTTGGCGGTGAACACGAACACCAGCATCGGCACCATGATCATGCCGCCGCCGATGCCGAGCAGGCCGGCGAGGAAGCCCACGACCGTGCCGATCAGCAGGTAGGCCGGCAGCCATTCCATCAGGCGGGGGCGAGCAGCCGGTCCGCAAGTTCGGCGAAGCCACGGCCGCTCTCACCGGCCGTGATGAACTTCGGCGCGGCCGCGAGCCGGCCCGCGAAGCGCTTCACATTCGCCACGCCCACCGAATGCTCGAAGAAACCGAACATCGGCGCATCGTTCGGCGAATCGCCGGCGAAGGCGTAGCGCGTGTTGACTGCTTCGAGCTCGAGGCCGAAGCGTTCGGTGAACAGCGTCTTCGTCATCGACAGCTTGTCATAGCCGCCGAACCAGCCGTTGACATGGATCGAGCTGATCTTCGCCGTCAGCCCCGCTTCGCGCATCAGCGTCGCGATACGCTCCGCGGCCTCCAGCGGCAGCGCGGGCACGTCCTCGCAAAAGTCGATCGCGAGGTCGGTCTCGCGGTAGGCCTGGTCGGAGGCCAGCGCGCAGCCCGGCACCGCGGCGAGGAGCGTCGCCACGATGGCTTCAAGCTTTGCGCGCTTCTCGCGCCGCGCGGGTTCGGCATCGTGGTAGCGCTTGACCAGCCTGCCGGCCTTCGCGTCATGCCAGAAGTAGAACGCGCCGTTCTCGCCGACCACGGCATCCACCGGCCACATGCGGGCGATGTGGTCGCACCAGCCCGCCGGGCGCCCGGTGATCGGCACCAGGCGCTTGCCGGCGGCGCGCAATCGCTCGAGCGCGCCGTAGGCCTCCGCCGTCAGCCGGCCGTCGCTGGTCAGCGTGTCGTCGATGTCGAAGAGCAGGCCTTCGATGCCGCGCGGGTCGAGGTCTGCGAGCGGCCTCATCTAGCGCCCGATGCACGCGGTGACGCGCGCCTGCGCGGCGGCGTCCAGCCGCAGCCCGGCCTTGGTGCGGCGCCACAGCACATCCTCGGCGCTGCGCGCCCATTCGTTCTCGCGCAGGTAGGTGATTTCGCGCTCGGTCAGGTCCGCGCCGAAGGCCTCGCCGAGGTCCGCGTTCGAGCGCGCGTCGCCCAGCACCTGCGCGGCGCGCGTGCCGTGGCGGTGGAACAGGGTGCGCAAGAGCGTCTTCGGCAGGCCGGGGTAGCGGGCGTAGAAGGCGTCGCGCGCGGCGATGCGCGATCCGCCGCCAAAATCGCTTCCGGGGAGCGCGGCCTTCGCCGTCCAGGCGCGCGATTGCTTCGGGAAGTACTTCTTCAGCTTTTCCATCGCATGCTCGGCCAGCACACGGTAGGTGGTGATCTTGCCGCCGAAGATCGACAGCACCGGCGCGGCGCCCTTCACCTCGTCCACGCGCAGGGTGTAGTCGCGGGTGATCGACGAGGGATCGTCGGTGCCGTCGTCGTACAGGGGGCGCACGCCGGCGTAGTGCCAGCACACCTCGCGCGGCGTGACCGGCGCCGCGAGATAGCGGTTGGCGGCACGGCACAGGTAGTCGATCTCGGCGGCACTCGCCTCAGGGCGCAGCGGGTCGCCCGCGAAGGGCTCGTCGGTGGTGCCGATCAGCGTGAAGTCTTCCTCGTAGGGGATCATGAAGATCACGCGGCGATCGTCATTTTGCAGAATGAAGGCGTGGTCGCCGGCGTAGCGCCGCGGCACCACGATATGGCTGCCCTTTACCAGGCGCACGTTGTCGCGGCTGGGCTGGCCCAGGCGGTCGTTCAGCGTGGCCTTCACCCAGGGGCCGGCGGCGTTCACCACGGCGCGGGCGCGCACTTCGGTCTCCGCGCCGGCGGCATCGCGCACGCGCGCCAGCCAGCCGCCGCCATCGCGGCGCGCCGAGACGAGTTCGGTGCGCACGCGCACCTCGGCGCCGCGCGCCTGCGCGTCGAGCACGTTGGCAATCACCAGCCGCGCGTCGTCGACGCGGCAATCCGAATACTCGAAGCCGTGCCGCAGCCCGGCGCCGAGGCCATCGGCGTAGGGTGGCGCGTCGAGCCGCACGCTGCACGAGCCGGGCAGCGTGGCTCGCCGGCCGAGGTGGTCGTAGAGGAAGAGACCGATGCGGATCATCCAGCGCGGCCGCAGCTCGGGCACGTGCGGCATGACGAAGCGCGCCGGCCAGACCAGGTGCCCGGCGATCGACAGCAGCACCTCGCGCTCGGCGAGCGCCTCGCCCACCAGCCGGAACTCGTACTGCTCGAGGTAGCGCAGCCCGCCATGGATCAGTTTCGAGGACCAGGACGAGGTGGCCCCGGCGAGGTCGTTGCGCTCGAGGAGCAGCACCGACAGGCCGCGGCCGGCGGCGTCGCGCGCAATGCCGGCACCGTTGATGCCGCCGCCGACGACGAGGAGATCGAATTCCGACACGTTGAAGCCGCGCGCTGGGCAGATTGAAGAGGGCGAATTCTAGCCCGCGACGCCCGCGCCGCGTCCCCGATCCGGCTCAGCGCCAGGCGATCGGCAGGCGGGCGCGCACTGCCACGGCATCGGCGAGGTTCTCCGCCTCCATGCTGCCGCCGTGGAAACGGGCAATCAGCCGCGCGACATACAGGCCGAGGCCGAGGTGCGGCGTGCCGGCCTCGCCGGGCGCACGCACCGAGACCATGGAATCGAACAGCCGCGCGCGCATCGCCTCGGGCAGCGGGGCGCCGGTGTTGGTCACCGTGAGCCGCGCCTCGCCGGCGCGGTCCTCGAGCTGCACGCGCACCGGGGTGCCGGGGCGGGCGAAGTCGACCGCGTTCTCGGCCAGCTTGTCGAGCAGCTGCGCGGCGAGGTCGGGCGAGCCCTCGACTTCGATCCGCGTCTCGGGCAACTCGAGCTCGAAGGGGGTGGCCGGATAGGCGAGCCGGTAGCCCTCGACGCAGCCGCGCACCACGGGTACCAGGTCATAGCGTTCGCGCTCGGCGCTCGAGAGTCCCTGTTCGAGTCGCGAGGCCTCGGTCATGCGCTGCAGGATGGCGGTGAGCCGCGCGAGGCCTTCCTCGGCGCGCGCAAGATAGCGCCGCGTGTCCTCGGCAGGCTGGTCGGGCGCGAGGTTCTCCAGGGAAGAGCGCACCACCGCGATCGGCGTGCGCAGCTCGTGCGACAGCCGCCCGGCCATGTTTTCGAGGTAGCTCTGGTGTTCGGCGAGGCGCGCGAGCATGGTGGAGAAGCTGCGCGACAGGTCGCCGATCTCGTCGCCTGCGCGGCTGGCGGTGGCGAGCGGCGTGATGTGGCCGCGGGCGTCGATGGCGGATTCGGCCTCGTCGCGCAGGCGCCGGATGCGCTGCGACAGCCGCGAAGCGAATCCGATCAGCACCAGCGCCGCCGCGAACACCGCGGCCAGCGTCAGCACCAGCAGCCGCTCGAGCGCCTCGCTGCGCAGCGAAGCGATCGGCAGCGTGGTTTCCTCGACCACCACCGCGCCGGCCACCTCGTTGCCTGCCCAGATCGGGTGTGCCGCGGACACCACGATGGCGCCGCCGTCCGGCGTGCGGCGCGAGCGCGTGCCCGGCGCGCCCTGAAGCGCCGCCGAGATGTCGCGCCCGGTGGCCAGCACGTCGTCGGGCAGGCTGACGGTGTAGGGCTCGCCCGGCGCGCCGATCACCCAGCCGGCGAAGCGGCGCCAGGCCACGGCCAGCGCGCCCTGCGACGCAGCCGGCGCAGGCCCCGCGAGGCTGCCCGCGAGCGCCAGCACCTGGTAGCGCCGGTTCACCACCCAGATGCGCGAGGTGGTGCGCTCCAGGCCTTTCAGGATCGCCGCGATCTCCTCCTGCGCGCGCACCGCGCGCAGCGCCGCCTCGCGCGCGAGCGCCACCGGCGAGGCTTCGCCGGGCGCCGGCTCGTGGCCGGTGAGGCGCTGAAGCTCCGCCTCGGCCTCGCGGCGCAGGGCATCATCGTGGTCCGGCAGCGCGCTCAGCAGGTGCGGGCGCTCGTGCAGCGCGGTGGCCACCGCGCGCGCCGTCGCCACCAGGGTGCGCGACTGGCCCTCGAGCAGCACGCGCTCCATCTCGTTCACGTACTGCACGCCGGCCACCGGCACCACCAGCACTGCAGCGCCCGCGAGCACCAGCTTCGAGCGCAGGCCGAAGCGCACGCGCGCTATTCCTTCCAGCGGTAGCCGATGCCGTAGACGGTGTCTACCGCGTCGAAGGACGCGTCCACCGCCTGGAACTTCCGCCGCAACCGCTTCACGTGCGAGGTGATGGTGGCGTCGTCGACCACGAGGTTGGCGTCGCGCATCAGCTGCTCGCGGCTCTTCACGTGGCCCGGATGCCGGGCGAGGGCATGCACCATCCAGAACTCCGTCAGCGTGAGTTCCACCGGCGTGCCGTTCCACGCCACTGAAAAACGCTTGAGGTCGAGCGCGAGCGGCCCGCGCGCAAGGCGCTCCTCGGCCGGTTGCGCCTCGCCGGAAAGCTCGGCGCGGCGGAACAGCGCGGCGATGCGCGCCATCAGATGCGGCAGGCTGACGTCCTTGGTGAGGTAGTCGTCGGCGCCGAGGCGCAGGCCGGCGACCACGTCGAAGTCGCTGTCCCGCGCGGTGAGGAAGAGGATCGGCAGCGTGGCCGAAAGGGCGCGCAATTCGCGGCACAACTCGAAACCGCCGTCGATGTCGGCGCCGAGGCCGATGTCGATGAGCGCGAGGTCCGGCAGCCGGGTCTTCAGCGCCGCGAGCGCCTCAGGGCGGCTGGCGTAGGCGGCCACCTCGAAGCCGTGACGCCGCAGCGCCTCGACGTAGTTGGCGCGGATGACCGGGTCGTCTTCGACCAGCGCGATGCGGCGAGCCATGGTGCGCGGACTATAGCCGATCGGCTCTGCCGCGCCGCCGCCTGCCACGGGATTGCCAGAATTGATCCGCGCTTTTCCCTGCGCGCTGCGCCGCCGCGCCCCGGCGGGGCGGTGCAATGGCATCGAACAAGGCCACACCACGCAAGGAGCCGCCATGCACCGTCCGATGATCCTGCCCGCCACCCGCGTCGTTGCGCTGGACTTCGTTTCGCTCCTGCTGCTCGCCGGCGCCGCCGGCATCGCCGCCGGGCTGACCCTCGGCGCGGTGGCGCTGCTGTTCGCGAGCCAGGCCTCGCAGCCCGAGGTGGCGCAGGCGATCCCCGGCGCGGTGGTGGAACGCTACAGCCCCTCGTCGACGCCCGGCGCGCGCCATAGCCTCCCGGCGCCGCGCGGCACCGAAGTGCTGCCGCCGGTGCCGGTGGACGTCGAAGCCGAGGTCGTCCGGAGGACGCTGTGAGCGCGCCGCGCGCCGAAGAGGTGCCGCTCGGCGTCGAATGCGCCTGGCCGGCAACGCCGGTGCGGACGCCGGTCGCGCCGCGGCCGCTGCTGCGCGCGTCGATCGCCCTTGCCGTATTCCTCCTCGGCGCCGTCGGCGCGGCGCGGCTCGCCGAGACCGTGTGGCGCGACGCCCGCCACTGGCTGAGCCCCGCGCTGACCAGCATCACCCCTTCAAGGGATCAACCGGACCGCGGCGGCGAGCGCGCGTCGCAGGGCTAGCCTCCTCCCTGGCCCCCCGACGCGTCGCTCGCCGGCTTCGGCAGCGCGCCGGCGACGGCAAAATGTTCCCGATCGGGAACATTTTGCCCGGACGGGCGCACCGCCGCGGCTTGCAGGTCCGCGACGGCTTCGCCCACAATGCGACGCTTCCCATCCCGGCGATCGCACCATGTCCACGGCGCCCCTCACCCTCGTCATCGGCAACAAGAATTACTCCTCCTGGTCGATGCGGCCTTGGCTCGCCATGACCAAACTCGGCATCCCGTTCAGCGAACGCATGCTGAAGTTCGACTCCGGGGACTGGGCGACGCACATCGGCACGCTCTCGCCCTCGGGCCTTGTGCCGGTGCTCTGGGAAGGCGCGCCGGGCACCGGCTTCGCGACCTGGGACACGCTGGCGATCGCCGAGCGGCTGCACGAGTTGTTCCCGAAGCTGAATCTCTGGCCGGCCGATGCGCAGGCGCGCGCCCGCGCACGATCGCTGTGCGCCGACTTCCACGCCGGCTACAGCGCGCTGCGCGGCGCGATGCCGGTGAACCTCCGCAGCAGTCATCCCGGCAAGGGCATGAACGACGCGGTGGCGGCGGAGATCGCGCGCCTGTGCGCGAACTGGACCGCGGCTCGAAAGCAGTTTGGCCGGGGCGGCGATTTCCTCTTCGGCGCGTACTGCGCAGCGGATGCCTTTTTCGCCCCGGTGGCTTCGCGCTTCGTCACCTACGGCGTGAAACTCGATGGCGAGGCGAAGGCCTACCAGTCGGCGCTGCTCGGCACCCGGAGCTACCGTGCATGGCGCGAGGCGGCGCTGAAGGAGCCGGAGTTCGTCGCCCGCGACGAGCCCTACGCGAAACAGCCGTAGCGCGCGGGGCGCGAGGCGCGCGCCTCGGCTAGCATGGCCGCTGGAACGCATCGACAAGGAGTTCGGCAATGGACGTGCGCGCAGCCGTGGCCTGGGCGGCCGGCAAGCCCCTGACGATCGAAACGGTGCAGCTCGACGGCCCGAAGGCGGGCGAGGTGCTGGTCGAGATCAAGGCGACCGGGGTCTGCCACACCGACGAGTTCACCCGCTCTGGCGCCGACCCGGAGGGCCTGTTTCCCGCCATCCTCGGGCACGAGGGGGCGGGCGTGGTGGTCGACACCGGCCCCGGCGTGACAACGCTAAAGAAAGGCGACCACGTGATCCCGCTCTACACGCCGGAATGCCGGCAGTGCAAGTCCTGCCTGTCGCGCAAGACCAACCTGTGCACCGCGATCCGCGGCACGCAGGGCAAGGGCCTGATGCCCGACGGCACCAGCCGCTTCTCGATCGGCGGCAAGCCGGTGCACCACTACATGGGCTGCTCGACCTTCGCCAACTTCACGGTGCTGCCGGAGATCGCGCTGGCGAAGATCCGCGAGGACGCGCCCTTCGACAAGGTCTGCTACATCGGCTGCGGCGTCACCACCGGCATCGGCGCGGTGATCAACACCGCGAAGGTCGAGGCGGGTGCCAACGTGGTGGTGTTCGGCCTCGGCGGCATCGGCCTGAACGTGGTGCAAGGCGCGCGGATGGTGGGCGCGAACATGATCGTCGGCGTCGACCTGAACCCGAAGCGCGAGGCGCTGGCGCGCAAGTTCGGCCTCACCCACTTCGTCAACCCGAAGGACGTGAAGGGCGACCTCGTCGCGCACCTGGTGGAACTCACCAGCGGCGGCGCGGACTACAGCTTCGAGTGCGTCGGCAACGTGCAACTGATGCGCCAAGCACTGGAATGCTGCCACCGCGGCTGGGGCGTGTCGGTGATCATCGGCGTGGCCGGCGCCGGTCAGGAGATCGCGACGCGCCCGTTCCAGTTGGTCACCGGGCGCACCTGGAAGGGCACCGCCTTCGGCGGCGCGAGGGGGCGCACCGACGTGCCGAAGATCGTCGACTGGTACATGGACGGCAGGATCAACATCGACGACCTGATCACCCACACCCTGCCGCTGGAGCGGATCAACGACGCCTTCGACCTGATGCACGCGGGGACCTCGATCCGCAGCGTGGTGACCTACTGAAGCCTCAGGCCGCGCCGCCCCCGGTGCACCAGGTGCGCCACGCGGCGAGGTAGGCCGCTTCGGTCTCCCGCGCGAAACCGGCCTCGTCGCAAAGCGGCGAGGCCGCGACCTGCGCGCGCAGGCCCGCGCGCAGGGTCGCGAGCGCGGGCAGGTCGGCGGCGCGTGCCGCGGCAGCCGCGGCGAACGCGGCGGCATCGGCGGACGCCCAGTCCTCCAGCCCCGCGCTGTGCAGGATCGAGTAGCAGGCGCGCGAGGCACAGCGATCGCCCACCAGCGCCAGCACCGGCACGCCCATCCACAGCGAATCGCAGGTGGTGGTGGCGCCGCCGAAGGGCGTGGAATCGAGCGCGATGTCGACCGCGTCGCGCAGCGCGAGGAAGCCCGCGTAGTCGCGCTTGCCCTCGAAGGCGATGCGCGCGCCATCGATGCCGAGTTCGTCGAAGCGCTCCTGGATGCGCAATCGCGTTTCCCAGGATTCCGCGCCGGCGATCAGAAGGCGTGAGCGCGGCACCGCCTTGAGCGCGCCCGCCCACAGCGCAAGGCAGGCATCCGATAGCTTGCCGACGTTGTTGAACGAACCAAAGGTGACAAAGCCGTTCTTCAGCGCGGGCAGGGGGCCGACCGGCGGCGAGAGCGGCGCGCGAAAGCACCACAAGCAGCGCGGCAGGCGGATCAGCCGTTCGGTGTAGTGCGCGTCGCTCGCGCCGGGCGGGTCGACCCGGGCGTCGCTCAGCCGGTAGTCCATCGCCCGCATGCCGGTGGTCGCCGGGTAGCCGAGCACGGTGATCTGCACCGGCGCGGGCCGGCGCGCGAAGACGCCGAGCCGGTTGCCGCTGGTGTGGCCGGCGAGGTCGACGAGGAGGTCGATGCCGTCCTCGGCGATGCGGCGGGCGGCGGCGGCATCGTCCAGCGCCGTGATGTCGCGCCAGCCGTCGGCCTGCGCACGCAGGCGCGCGCTGACCTCGTCGGTGCTGGCGCTCGAGGAATAGAGGATCACCTCGAAGCGCGCCGCGTCGCGGTGCGCGAGCAGCGGCTCGAAGAACCAGGCCACAGAATGACGCCGGAAATCGGGCGAGACATAGCCAACTTTCAGGCGCCGCCCGCGGTCGCGCGCTCCGCTTTGCATCGGTGCCGCGGGCGTGTGCGGGTCGGCGAACAGCGCCGCCCACGTCCGGTGCAACTCGCGCGTGGCCACCGGGTCGAGGCCGGGACGGTACTGCGAGGCCATCAGGCGCACGCTGTGCGCGAAGGCGAGGTCGGTCTTGAGGCGAATGGCGCGATCGAGGTCGGCGAAGCCGCGATCGAGGTCGCCGAACCAGACGTGCAGGCGTCCGCGGTTCGCGAGGAAGAGCGGATAGAGCGGGTGCGCCTCGGCGCCGGGCGCGTCGATCGCGGCGACGAAATGATCGAGCGCCTCCTCGTGCCGGTTGGCCCATTGCGCCAGCACCCCGAGCGTGTGGCGCGCCTCGGCATTCGTCGGCTCGCGCGCGAGCACTTCGCGCAGTCGCGCCGTGGCCTCGCCGGTCTTTCCCTGGTTGCCGAGCCGCGCCGCCTCGTCGAGCAGCGCCCGCACGCCCGCCTCGGCATGCAGGACTTCGCGCGCCGCCGGCTGCGCGGCGCGCCGCTTGGCGAACAGGGACCGGAACAGGCGGGCTAGCATGGCGGGGGCGCGGGCCATGATAGTGGAACCCCTGCAGCAGCGCCCGGTATCATGCGCCGACCATGCTCTTGCGAATGCTCTCCCGCGCGTTTCACCGCGCCGCGCCGCCCGCGCCCGCGGTGCCGCTCGATCGCGCGCGGCCGAACGTGCTCAGCGTCGGTGCCGGCAGCGAGGTGATCCGCCTGCCGAGGCACTACGCCGCGTGGAAGGCACTGCGGCTCGACGTCGACCCCGAGCTGCGGCCCGACGTGCTGCTCGACGCGCGCGAGCTCATCCGCCTGCCGGCGGGGCTCTTCGACGCGGTCTACTGCTCGCACAACCTCGAGCATTACCACGCGCACGAGGTGGCCGTGGTGCTGGCGGGGTTCGCGCACGTGACGCGCGCGCAGGGCTTCGTCGAGATCCGCGTGCCCGACCTGGCCGCGGTGGCCCGCCACATGGTGGCGCAGGACGCCGACATCGAGGACCGGCTCTACGACGCGCCGGCGGGGCCGATCACGTTGCGCGACGTGATCTACGGCTATGGCCGCGCGATCGCCGAGAGCGGCAACGACTTCTATGCGCACAAGACGGGCTTCACGCGGCGCGCGCTCGCCGCCGCGCTGCAACGGGCGGGGTTCGCGCACGTCTTCATGGTCGAGCCGCTGGGGGTGTACGAATTGCGCGCGCTGGGACTGCGCACGCCGCCCGATGCGGCGCAGCGCGCGTTGCTGCAGTTGCCGGAACGGGAAGAGGCCCGGACGCCCGGGCCGGCCTGAGCGGTGAGCCCGCGCTAGCGCTTGTTGCGCAGCTTGCGGATCGCGGCGAGTTGCGCGGCGAGCATCGACAGTTCGCTCTCGACCGCGGCGATCTCCTGCTTGTCCTGCGCCTTGGCGCGGGCTTCCTCGGCCTGCTTGATCGCCTCGTTCGCCTTCGCCTCGTCGAGGTCGTGGCCGCGGATCGCGGTGTCGGCGAGCACGGTGATCTGCGCCGGCTGCACTTCCAGGATGCCGCCCGCGACGAAGATCAGTTCCTCGTCGCCGCCGCCCGGCGGCTTGATGCGCACCGCGCCGGGCCGGATGCGGGTGATGAGCGGCGTGTGGCGCGGATAGATGCCGAGTTCGCCGGCCTCCCCGGGCAGCACGACGAATTCCGCCGGGCCGGAGAAGATGGACTCTTCGGCGCTGACGACGTCGACCTGGATGGTGGAGGCCATGCGTGCTCCTTACTGCAGCGTCTTCGCTTTCTCGAAGGCTTCTTCGATCGCGCCGACCATGTAGAACGCCTGTTCGGGCAGGTGGTCGCACTCGCCGGCGACGATCATCTTGAAGCCCTTGATGGTGTCGGCCAGCGGCACGATCTTGCCTGGCGAGCCGGTGAACACCTCGGCGACGTTGAACGGCTGCGAGAGGAAGCGCTGGATCTTGCGCGCGCGCGCCACGGCCAGCTTGTCCTCGGGGGCGAGTTCGTCCATGCCGAGGATGGCGATGATGTCGCGCAGTTCCTTGTAGCGCTGCAGCGTCTGCTGCACGGCGCGCGTGGTGCTGTAGTGGTCCTCGCCGATGACCAGCGGGTCGAGCTGGCGCGAGGTCGAGTCGAGCGGGTCCACGGCCGGGTAGATGCCCAGCGAGGCGATGTCGCGCGACAGCACCACGGTGGCGTCGAGGTGGCCGAAGGTGGTGGCGGGGGAGGGGTCGGTCAGGTCGTCCGCCGGCACGTACACCGCCTGGATCGAGGTGATCGAGCCGACCTTGGTCGAGGTGATGCGCTCCTGCAGGCGGCCCATTTCCTCGGCCAGCGTCGGCTGGTAGCCCACGGCGGAGGGCATGCGGCCGAGCAGCGCGGACACTTCGGTGCCGGCCAGCGTGTAGCGGTAGATGTTGTCGATGAAGAGCAGAATGTCCTTGCCCTCGTCGCGGAAGCGCTCGGCCATGGTGAGGCCGGTCAACGCCACGCGCAGGCGGTTGCCCGGGGGCTCGTTCATCTGGCCGAACACCATCGCCACCTTGTCGAGCACCTTCGACTCCTCCATCTCGTGGTAGAAGTCGTTGCCCTCGCGGGTGCGCTCGCCGACGCCGGCGAACACCGAGAAGCCGCCGTAGGACTTGGCGATGTTGTTGATGAGTTCCATCATGTTCACGGTCTTGCCCACGCCGGCGCCGCCGAACAGGCCGACCTTGCCGCCCTTGGCGAACGGGCAGATGAGGTCGATCACCTTGATGCCGGTGGGCAGCAGGTCCACGGAGGGCGAGAGCTCGTCGAACTTCGGCGCAGCCTGGTGGATCGCGCGGCGCTCGTCGGTCTTGACCGGGCCGGCGTCGTCGATCGGGCGGCCGAGCACGTCCATGATCCGGCCGAGCGTGGCGTTGCCCACCGGGACGGAAATCGGCACGCCCTTGGAGGTCACCTTCATGCCGCGGCGCAGGCCGTCGGAGGCGCCCATGGCGATGCAGCGCACCACGCCGTCGCCGAGCTGCTGCTCGACTTCGAAGGTGAGGCCCTTCTCGACCAGCGTGTTGCTGGGGTCGTCATCGAGCGAGAGCGCATCGTAGACGCGCGGCATGTTGTCGCGCGGAAACTGGATGTCGGTCACAGCGCCGATGCACTGGACGATGGAGCCTTGGGGATTTGCCATGTTCGTATCCTGGAGTTCGATTGCGTGCGTTTGAACGGGTGCGCGGCGGGCCTCAGACGGCCGCCGCGCCTCCGACGATCTCGGAAAGTTCCTTGGTGATCGCGGCCTGACGGCTCTTGTTGTAGATCAGCGTCAGTTCCTCGATCAGCGTGCCGGCGTTGTCGGAGGCGGCCTTCATCGCCACCATGCGCGCCGATTGCTCGGAGGCCATGTTCTCGGCCACCGCCTGGAAGATGATCGCCTCGATGTAGCGCGTCATCACCTGGTCGAGCACCGCCTTCGCGTCGGGCTCGTAGAGGTAGTCCCAGGAGCCTTCCGGCGCGCCCATGCGCTCGCCGGAGAGCGGCAGCAGCTGCTCGATCACCGCCTCCTGCTTCATGGTGTTGACGAAGCGCGTGTAGCCGAACAGCAGCCGGTCGAAGCGGTTCTGCGTGTAGCCGTCGAGCATCACCTTGATGGTGCCGATCAGCTTCTCCATCTGCGGGCGGTCGCCGATCTGCACCGCGTGCGAGGCGATGTTCGCGCCCAGGCGCTGCATGAAGCCGAGGCCCTTGTTGCCGATGCAGCAGACCTCGAGTTCCTCGCCCTCGGCCTGGAGTTCCTTGTACTTGGCTAGCACCATGCGCAGCAGGTTGGTGTTGAGCGCGCCGCACAGGCCCTTGTCGGTGGTGATGACGATGATGCCGACGCGCTTCACCGAGTCGCGGTCGACCAGGTACGGATGCCGGTACTCGGGATTGGCGTGCGAGATGTGCGCCGCGACGTTGCGGATCTTCTCGCCGTAGGGGCGCGCCGCGCGCATGCGCTCCTGCGCCTTGCGCATCTTCGAGGCGGCGACCATCTCCATCGCCTTGGTGATCTTCCGGGTGTTCTGCACACTCCGGATCTTCATCCGTATTTCTTTGGTGCCCGGCATTCGTTCTCCGTGCGGCGCGCGCCTCGCGGCGCGCCCCGGTCATGCGTGCCTAGTAACTGCCGTTCTTCTTCCAGTCCTCGATCGCGGCCTTGAGCGCGGGCTCGTCCTCTTTCGACAGGTCGCCCTTCTCGTCGATGCGCTTGATCAGGTCGGCGTACTTGTCCTTGACGTAGTCGCGCATGGACTTTTCGGCGGACAGCGCCTTCGTCACCTCGATGTCGTTGAACTGGCCGTTGTTCACCGCGAACAGCGTCAGCGCCATCTCCCAGACCTGCATCGGCGCGTACTGCGGCTGCTTCATGAGTTCGGTCACCAGCTTGCCGAGCTCGAGCTGGCGGCGCGTGGCTTCGTCGAGGTCGGAGGCAAACTGCGCGAAGGCCGCGAGTTCGCGGTACTGCGCGAGCGCGAGGCGCACGCCGCCGCCGGTGTCGCGGCGCTTCATGATCTTGGTCTGCGCGGCGCCGCCCACCCGCGACACCGAGACGCCGGCGTTGATGGCAGGCCGGATGCCGGCGTTGAACAGGTCGGTCTCGAGGAAGATCTGGCCGTCGGTGATCGAGATCACGTTAGTCGGCACGAAGGCCGTCACGTCGCCGGCCTGCGTCTCGATGATCGGCAGCGCGGTGAGCGAGCCGGTCTTTCCCTTGACCTCGCCCTTGGTGAACTTCTCGACGTAATCCTCGTTCACGCGCGCGGCGCGCTCGAGCAGGCGGCTGTGCAGGTAGAACACGTCGCCCGGGTAGGCCTCGCGCCCCGGCGGGCGGCGCAGGAGCAGCGACACCTGGCGGTACGCCCAAGCCTGCTTGGTCAGGTCGTCATAAATGATGAGGGCGTCCATGCCGCGGTCGCGGAAGTACTCGCCCATGGTGCAACCGGAGTACGGCGCGATGTACTGCATGGCGGCCGATTCCGAGGCGGTGGCCGCCACCACGATGGTGAACTCCATCGCGCCGTGTTCCTCGAGCTTGCGCACCACGTTCGCCACGGTGGAGGCCTTCTGGCCGACCGCGACGTAGACGCAGAACAGGTTCTTGCCCTTCTGGTTGATGATGGTGTCCACCGCCACCGCTGTCTTGCCGGTCTGGCGGTCGCCGATGATCAGCTCGCGCTGGCCGCGGCCGATCGGCACCATCGAGTCGATGGCCTTGAGGCCGGTCTGCACCGGTTGCGACACCGAGCGCCGCGCGATCACGCCCGGCGCTACTTTCTCGATGACGTCGGTCATCTTGGCGTTCACCGGGCCCTTGCCGTCGATCGGCTGGCCGAGGGAGTTGACCACGCGCCCGAGCAGCTCCGGCCCGACCGGCACGGACAGGATGCGTCCGGTGGTCTTGACGATGTCGCCCTCGGTGATGTGCTCGTACTCGCCGAGGATCACCGAGCCGACGGAGTCGCGCTCGAGGTTGAGCGCGAGGCCGAAGGTGTTGTTCGGGAACTCGAGCATCTCGCCCTGCATCACGTCCGACAGCCCGTGGATGCGGCAGATGCCGTCGGTCACCGAGACCACGGTGCCCTGGGTGCGCATTTCGGCGCCGGCGTCCAGGTTCTGGATCCGGTTCTTGATCAGTTCCGAGATCTCGGACGGATTGAGTTGCATGCGTTCTCCTAAGCTTTCAGTGCCGTCTCGAGTGCCGCGAGCTGCGCCCGCGCCGAGCCGTCGAATACCTTGTCGCCGATCACGACGCGCACGCCGCCGATCAGCTCCTTGTCGATCTGCGTGCGCGCGGTGACCTTGCGCCCGGTGCGCTTCTCCAGCCCGGCGACGAGCGCCGCAAGCTGGCCTGCGTCAAGCTCGAAGGCCGTGTAGACGTCGGCCTCGACCACGCCTTCGCGCGTGTTGCGCAGCTCGTCGAACTGGCCGCGCACCTCCTCGAGCAATTCGAGCCGGCCGTTCTCCGCCAGCACGCGGACGAAGTTCTCGGCATCGCCGTCGAGCTTGCCGGCAAGGATCGAGAGGAACAGGCCCGAGACCTGCCCCGCCGAGCGCGACGGGTCGCCGATCTCGGTGCGCACGCGCGCATCGGCCGAGACCTGCGCGAGGGCCGACAGCATCGCCGACCACTCCACGCGCCGGCCTGCCGCATCGGCGATCTTGAAGGCGGCCTCTGCGTACGGTCGCGCTACGGTCTTGGGTTCGGCCATGGTTCCGGGATCAGAGCTGCTTGCGGATCGCGTCGAGCAGGTCGCCGTGCGCCTTGGCGTCGACTTCGCGGCGCAGGATCTTCTCGGCCCCGGCCACGGCAAGCGAGGCCACCTGGTCGCGCAACTGCTCGCGCGCCCGCGCGGCTTCCTGCGCGATCTCGGCCTTGGCGGCGGCCTTCTCCCGGCCGCCCTCTTCCTTCGCCTGGGTCTTGGCCTCTTCGATCATCTGCGCGGCGCGTTTCTCGGCCCCGGCGATGATCTCGGCGGCGCGATCGCGCGCCTCGCGAATGGCTTCCTCGGCCTGCTTCGCCGAGGTTTCCAGCGACTTCTTGCCCTGCTCGGCCGCGGCCAGTCCGTCGGCGATCGTCTTCTGGCGGCTCTCCATGGCACGCAGCAGCGGCGGCCAGATGAACTTCACCGTGAACAAGATGAACGCCGCGAAAACGATCGCCTGCGCGAACAGCGTCAGGTTGATGTTCATGCGGACCCCCTCACGAAACGAACGTCGACTTAGCGAAGGGCCGCAAGCAGCGGGTTACCCGTGGCAAACCACAGGGCGAGGCCGACGCCGATGATGAAGGACGCGTCGATCAGGCCGAGCAGCAGGAACACTTTCACCTGCAGCGAATCGGTGAGCTCGGGCTGGCGCGCGGCGGCTTCGAGGAAGCGGCTGCACATGATGCCCACGCCGACGCAGGCGCCCAGCGCGCCGAGGCCGATCATCAGGCCGATGCCGATGCTCGAGTACGCCTGCACCATTGCGATCAATTGGAGTTTTTCCATCGTGTGTTCCTTTCTGGCCGAAGTGAGGTGAAGTTGAGAACTGCGTCAGTGGTGATCATGCGCCATCGAGAGATACACGACGGTCAGCATCATGAAGACATAGGCCTGCAGCGTGACGATCAGGATGTGGAAGATCGCCCAGCCCAGCGCGAGGACCGATCCGAACACTGTGCCCACCAAGCCGGTGGCCGCCCACATCCAGAGCAGCAGGAAGATGATCTCGCCCGCGTACATGTTGCCGTAGAGTCGCAGCGAGTGTGACAGCGGCTTGGACAGGTACTCGATTGCGTTGAACAGCAGGTTCGCGGGGAACAGCATCTTGCCGAAGGGCGAGCAGAAGAGCTCGCGCATCCAGCCGCCGAAACCCTTGGCCGCAACCGAGAAATAGAGCATCAGCAGCCAGACGGTGATCGCCAGCGCGAAGGTGGTGTTCACGTCCGCGGTCGGCACGATGCGAAATCCGTCCGGCGCGACCAGGTGGGTGCCCTTGGCGACGATGTCCACCGGCAGGAAGTCCATCGAGTTCATCAGCATCACCCAGACGAACACCGTGAGCGCGGCGGGCGCGATGAACGCGTTGCGATCGCCGTGGTGGAAGATGCCCTTGACCTGGTTGTCGACGAAGCCGACCAGCAGTTCGATGAACACCTGGCGGCGTCCTGGCACCCCGGCGGTGGCGTTGCGCACCACCAGCCAGATCAGCCCGAGGCCGACGACGCCGAGCAGGATCGCCGTGATCAGCGAGTCGTAATGAATCGTCCAGAACCCGCCGTCGCCGATCTGCCCGGCCCCGTGGGTCAGGTGATGGCTGATGTACTCGGTCGGGGTGAGTTCCTTGCCGGCGGCCATGGGTTCAGTGTCTGTCGCTTACGAAAAATGCCATCGAAAAGATCAGGACCGTCAGCACGAACGATCCGAGAAACGCGAGGACCACCATCTCCCCGTACAGCCAGAACGCGAGACCAAGCAGCACACCGATCAGGCCAAGCTTGACGCCCTCGGCGATGATCGCCGACAGCAGGATTCCTCCTGCGGTCTCCTGCCGCCCGCGCGCCGAAACACGCGCTGACGTCCACCCTGCGACCATGCTGATGGCACCGCCGGCCAGCGCGGACATCGCGCCATGCACGCCAGCCTGCCAGCCTGCCAGACCTGCAATGCAAACGGTGGCAACGAACTGCCAGCGAAGCACCACGCGGATCGGTTTTCCCGGGTCGCGACGTACGGTGTTCTGTTGTTCCGCGTCCGGCAAAGCCCGCGAATTGTAGCGATTTGCAACCAATGCGGTCAATCTTCCGCGCCGCAGCACGAGGTCGTTTCGCGATTCAACGCAGTTTCTTCACCAGCTGGTCGAAGTGATCGAGGTTCGAATAGTGCAGCACCAGCTTGCCGGCGCCACGCTTGCCGGGCCGGATCTCGACGGTCGTGCCGAGGCGCTCGGCAAGGTCCTCCTGCAGGCGCTCGAGGTCCCGGTCGGCCTTCTTCGCGCGCTTGCCCTTGGGCGCGCGCTGCAGTTTGGCCACCAGCGCCTCGGCCTCGCGCACCGACAGGCCGCGCGCGGCGATCCGGTTTGCCGCTTCAATCTGGCGCGCCCCGTCGAGCGGGATCAGGGCGCGTGCATGGCCCATCTCGAGCACCCCTTCCATCACCATCGCCTGCACCGGCTTGGCGAGTTTCAGCAGGCGCAGCAGGTTGGTGGTGGCGCTGCGCGAGCGGCCGACGGCCTCGGCCGCCTGCTCGTGCGTCATGCGGAATTCCTCGATCAACCGCTGCAGGCCGGCGGCCTCTTCCATCGGGTTCAGGTTCTCGCGCTGGATGTTCTCGATCAGCGACATCGCCAGCGCCGACTCGTCCGGCACGTCGCGCACCAGCACCGGCACTTCGTCCAGACCGGCCATCTGCGCGGCGCGCCAGCGGCGCTCGCCGGCGATCAGTTCGTAGCGGTCCCGGTCCACGGGACGCACCACCAGCGGCTGCATCAGGCCCTGCGACTTGATCGAGGCGGCAAGTTCCGCGAGCGCCTCCTGGTCCATGCGCGTGCGCGGCTGGTACTTGCCCGGCCGGATGCGGTTGACCGGAAGCGTTGCAAGCCTGTCGACCGGCGGCGGTTCGCTGCCGAGCAATGCGTCGAGTCCGCGACCGAGTCCTTTTGCCTTGATCATGAATCCGTCCTTTCTTCAGTCTGCTCGCGCCCGGCAGGCCCCGTGCCCGGCCCGAAAAGGATCTCCCCGGCGAGCGCAAGGTAGGCCTGCGCGCCCTTCGAGCCGGGATCCCAGATCACCGCCGGCACGCCATGGCTCGGGGCCTCCGCAAGGCGCACGTTGCGCGGCACCAGCGTGCGGTACACCTTGTCGCCGAAATGCGATTCGAGCTGCTGCGACACCTGTTGCGAAAGCGTGTTGCGCGGGTCGTACATGGTGCGCAGCAGGCCGGCGATCTCGAGTCGCGGGTTGAGTTTTGCGCGCACCCGCTTGATGGTGCCGACGAGATCCGAGAGGCCCTCGAGCGCGTAGTACTCGCATTGCATCGGGATCAGCACCAGCTGCGCGGCCACCAGCGCGTTCAGCGTCAACAGGCTGAGCGAGGGCGGGCAATCGATGAGGATCGCATCGTAGTCGGCGCTCACCATGGCGAGCGCCGCGGCGAGTCGCGCCTCGCGCTGCTCGAGCTCGACGAGTTCGATCTCGGCCCCCGCCAGCTCGCGATTCGCGGGCAGCAGGTCGTAGCCGCCGCGCGTGGCCTTCTGGATCGCCGTGTCCGGGTTCGAGAGGCCGAGGACCACGTGGTACAGCGTCTGTTGCAGGGTGCGCTTGTCCACGCCGCTGCCCATCGTGGCGTTGCCCTGCGGATCGGCGTCGACCAGCAGCACGCGCTGGCCCTGCTGCGCGAGCGCGGCCGACAGGTTGACGCTGGTGGTGGTCTTGCCGACGCCGCCCTTCTGGTTCACCACCGCGAACACCCGGGTCATGACGCCCCCGTTGCCGCAACCGGACGGCACAGCACGAGGTGACGGGCTTCGTCGAGCAGCGGCACGTGCAGTTCGCGGATTTCGCCGCAACGCGCGGAGGCCGGCACCGCCGCGAGTTCCTCCGCGGGATGGACTCCCTTCATCGCTGCAAGCACGCCGCCCGGCGCCACCAGGTGGCGGCACGACGCGACGAAGTCCCTGAGCGCGGAGAACGCCCGCGAAATGACGATCTGGAATCCCGCCTCCGGTCGCCACGCTTCAGCGCGGCCGGCGTGCACGGCCGCGTTGTCGAGTCCAAGTTCGATCGTCGCCTGGCGCAGGAAGGCGGCGCGCTTTTCGTTCGCGTCGTTCAGTGTCACGTGGCAGTCCGGGCAGGCGATGGCGATCGGTATGCCCGGCAGGCCCGCGCCGGAGCCGATGTCGGCCAGGCGTCGCGCGTTTGGGCTGTCGAAAAGGTGCGGCACGACAGCGAGGGAATCGAGCAGGTGGTGGGTGACCATGCCGAGCGGATCGCGAATCGCCGTGAGGTTGTGGGTGCGATTCCATTTCTCGATCAGCGCGAGGTACGTGAGAAGCCGCGCCTGGGCGCCGGCGGGTAGCGCGATTGGCAAGGCGCGCAGGCCATCCTCGAGCGCCCGCGCCGGCGTCATGCGGATCTTTTCTGCGGCAGGTAACCCTTCCTGAGGTGGACCTGCAGGATCGACACCGCGGCCGCGGTCACGCCCGAGATGCGCGAGGCCTGTCCAAGGGTCTCCGGCCGGTGCTGGGCGAGTTTGTGCTGCACTTCAATCGACAGGCCGCGCAGGCTGCGATAGTCCAGATCTGCGGGCAGGCGCAGCGTCTCGAAGTCACTGCGCCGCGCGATCTGGGCCTGCTGCCGGTCGATGTAGCCCTCGTACTTGATCTGGACCTCGACCTGCTCCGCGACAACCGGCTCCGCAACGCCCTCGGACGTACCGTCGAGACCGATCAGGTCCGGATACGAAACCTCAGGGCGCCTCAGGAGATCGGCGAGTGAATACTCACGTTCAAGTTCTTTTCCAAGCACGGCCACGGCCTTTGCCTGGTCGACGGTGCGCGGATTGACCCAGGTGGATTTCAGCCGCTCGCGCTCCGCGGCCACGGCATCGCGCTTGCGCTGGAAGGCGTCCCAGCGCGCGTCGCTCACCAGTCCGAGCGTGCGTCCGGCCTCGGTGAGGCGCAAGTCTGCGTTGTCCTCGCGCAGCAGCAGACGGTACTCGGCGCGGCTGGTGAACATGCGATACGGCTCGGTGACGCCGCGCGTCACCAGGTCGTCCACCAGCACACCGAGGTAGGCCTGGTCCCGACCCGGCGTCCAGGCCTCGCGACCGAGCACCTGGCAGGCGGCATTCGCGCCGGCCAGCAGGCCCTGCGCCGCGGCCTCTTCGTAACCGGTGGTGCCGTTGATCTGTCCGGCAAAGAACAGGCCGCGGATCGACTTCGTTTCGAGCGTGGCGCGCAGGCTGCGTGGATCGAAGTAGTCGTACTCGATGGCATAGCCGGGCCGCAGGATGTGCGCCTGCTCGAGCCCCTTGATCGAACGCACGAGCTGGATCTGGATGTCGAACGGCAGGCTGGTGGAGATGCCGTTCGGGTACATCTCGTGGGTCGTCAGGCCTTCCGGCTCGATAAAGATCTGGTGGCTCTGCTTGTCCGCGAAGCGATGAATCTTGTCCTCGATCGAGGGGCAATAGCGCGGACCCACGCCCTCGATCACGCCGGTGAACATCGGCGACCGATCGAGCCCGGAGCGGATCACGTCATGCGTCGCGGCGTTCGTGTGCGTGACCCAGCAGGGTCGCTGCTGCGGATGCATGGCACGCGTCCCGAGGAACGAGAATACGGGTTCTGGCGTATCGCCGGGCTGCTCTTCCATGACCGAGAAGTCCACGGTCCGGCCATCGATGCGTGGCGGCGTACCGGTCTTCAGCCTGCCGACCGGCAGCTTGAGCTCGCGCAGGCGCGCCGCCAGGGTGATGGCCGCGGGATCGCCGGCGCGTCCGGCGCGATGCTGTTCCAGGCCGATATGGACCGTGCCGGCAAGAAAGGTTCCGGCGGTCAGCACCACGGCGCGCCCCCGGAAGCGCAGGCCCATCTGGGTCTGCACGCCGACCACCCGATCCCCCTCCAGAAGGATGTCGTCGACCGCCTGCTGGAACAGCATCAGGTTCGTCTGATTCTCCAGACGCGCGCGGATCGCCTGCCGGTACAGCACCCGGTCGGCCTGTGCCCGCGTCGCACGCACTGCCGGACCCTTGGAGGAATTGAGGGTCCGGAACTGGATTCCGGCCGTGTCGGTGGCGAGCGCCATGGCGCCGCCGAGCGCATCGACCTCGCGTACCAGGTGCCCCTTGCCGATGCCGCCGATCGAGGGGTTGCACGACATCTGCCCCAGGGTCTCGAGGCTGTGGCTGAGCAACAGCGTGCTGCAACCCATGCGGGCAGCCGCAAGCGCAGCCTCGGTGCCGGCGTGGCCGCCACCGATGACAATGACGTCGAATTCTGTCGGGTAGTTCATGGGTTCGCTTCGGGGAGCGCAATGATACGTGAAGGTTTCACGTGAAACCACACGCCCTGCCCGGCCCGGAACCGCAGTTCCACGTGGAACATCCGTCCGCCCGCGCCGGTTCCCTGGATCGGCCGTGAGACAATGCCCACGATCGATCCGTCTTGATGTCCTTTTCCCGCTACCTGCTGCTGCTGCGCCACCCAGAACTCGGCGCTGCGATCACTTTTTCCTTTTTCGGGCGGTTGCCGATCGGCATGACCGGGCTGGCGATCCTGCTGTTCGTGCAAACGCGTACCGGGTCCTACGCAGAGGCCGGGGTCGCCGCAGGGGCTTACCTTGCCGGCCTCGCGATCGCCTCCCCGGTCCTCGGTCGCCTGATCGATCGCCTTGGTCCCACCCGCGTGCTGCTTGCCTGTGCGGTGCTGTACCCGGTTTCGCTTGTCGCCCTCATCGGAACGCTGCTGACCCCCGCGGGGAGCCTGTGGGCCATCCTCTTCTCTACTTGCGCGGGCGCAGCCCTGCCGCCCGTAACGGTGTGCATGCGCACGCTCTACCGCCAGCGACTGACGGACGAAAGGTTGTTGATTGCGGCACTTTCCCTGGATTCGGTATTGGTCGAGGTGGTCTTTATTGCGGGACCCATGGCAGTCGCCCTCATGGTCGCCGCCGTGGCGCCCTGGGCGGCCGTGGCGCTCGGTGCAGTCACCGGCACCGCAGGGACGGTGCTTTTCATGCGCTCGCCGGCAATGCGGTCCTGGCGTCCGGACCTCAGGTCTTCCGAAGGCGTCCCGGGGACGCTGATGACGCCGGGCTTCGTCCGGATCCTCGGCGTCGGCTTCGGCTTCGCGATCGTCTTCGGCTTGCTCGAGATCGCGGTCACCGCGTACGCAACCGGGCGCGCCGCGCCCGCGCTTGCCGGCTGGATTCTCGGCGTCATGAGCATCGGCAGCGCTGCGGGCGGGCTGGTATTCGGCGCGCGGCACTGGCATGCCCCGCTGGTGGACCAGTATGCCGCTGCACTGGTGATCACGGGGCTCGGGATCCTTCCGCTTGCGGTGCTGGCGCATCCGGTGGCGTTCTCCGTCGCGGCGGCCTGCGCCGGGATTGCCATGGCGCCCCCTCTCATCATCCAGTCGATGCTGATCGCGAAGACCGTGCCGCGGGAACAGACGGCGGAGGCGTTCACATGGGGGACGACGGCACTGCTTTGCGGCGTCGGCGCCGGACTCCTTGCCGGCGGCTGGGCCGTGGAGATCCTCGGCGTAAGTACGGTGTTCGCGCTGGCAGGCGCCGTGGCACTGGGCTTCGGTGTGCTCACCCGGCGCCTGTTCGGCTCGTACATGCCAGCCTGAGCGCTCCGCGCCACGGACGTCAATGCGGCAGGCCGGTGTTCCGTCCGCACGATTCGCAATACGCCTGGGAACGTGCTATTGTTTCATTGTTAAGTCAATGTTTATAAAGAATAAATGAAAGAATCCCTGACCCTCAGGCATACGCGGCTTGAGGATGTACCGCTGATCGTCGAAACCCAGAATCGTGTCTATCCCACCATTGGCGGCTGGAGCCGGGAGCAACTCGAAAGCCAGATCGAAGTGTTTCCCCAAGGGCAAGTGGTCGCCTACATCGGCAAGCGATTCGTCGGCGCCGCAAGTTCGCTGATCGTGAAGTGGGACGACTTCGGCCAGCATCACACCTGGAAGGAAGTCACCGGAAACGGCACCTTCCGCACGCACAATCCCGCGGGACGGACGCTCTATGGCGCGGAGGTCTTCGCCGATCCATCACTGCGGCGCTCCGGCATCGGCACGAAGCTGTATCAGGCGCGGCGCCGCATCTGCCGCGCGCTCAACCTGCGCCGGATCATGGCCTGCGGACGCATGCCGAACTACCATCGCGTCGGCAACGAGATGTCGCCGGAGACCTATGCGATGAAGGTGATCTGGGGCGACTTGAGCGACCCGGTGCTGCGCTTCCAGTTGCGCGAGGGCTTCCAGTACTGCGGCGTCATCCACGGGTACCTACCCTCCGACGAGGAATCGCGTGGCAACGCGACGATCATCGTCTGGGTGAACGATCGCTTCAAGCCCGACCAACCCACGAAGATTCCGGAGGGACCCATTCTGTGAAAGCTCGCATCGCATCGATCCAGTACATGCTCCGGCCGATTTCGGGGTGGGCCGATTTCGAGCGCCAGGTGCACATGATGCTCAGCGCGGCCGGCGACTACCGCCCTCACTTCGTGATGCTGCCCGAGATCATGACGACGCAGTTGATGTCGTTCCTGCCCAAGCTCGGGGTGCGCGAAGGCGTGCGGGCGCTGGACCAGTTCACGGACCGGTACAAGGCCCTGATGCGCGAACATGCGATGCAGTACGGCTACTACCTGATTGGCGGCAGCCACCCGGTGATCCGCGATGGAGATCTGTTCAACACCGCCTTCCTGTTTTCCCCGCACGGGGACATCTACGAACAGGACAAGACCCACCGCACGCGCTGGGAGCGGGAGCGCTGGGAAACCAGCGCCGGTCATCAGCTGCACCTGTGGGAAACCGAGTTCGGCGATATCGCCATCCTGATCTGCTACGACATCGAATTCCCGGAACTTTCGCGCATGGTTTGCGAGGCCGGCGCGGACATCCTGTTCGTTCCCTCCAGCACCGATGACCGCCAGGGATTCTGGCGGGTGCGCTACTGCTGCCATGCGCGGGCGATCGAGAACCAGGTGTACGTGGCCATGTCCAGCACGGTGGGGTCCCTGCCCGTCGAGGGTCTGGGCCTGCACTACGGGCAGGCCAGCATCCTGACGCCGTCGGACTTTCCGTTCTCGCGCGACGGCATCGCCGCCGAGGGCGTCGCAAACACCGAGCAGATCGTGATCGCCGATGTCGATCTCGCGCTGCTGTTCGAGAACCGCGTCAACGGCACCACCATTCCGCTGTATGACAAGCGCAAGGATGTCTACGAAACGCCGGTCGTCGTGACGCGCACCGCGCCGAACGCGATGCGGGTTCAGGAACCGGACCCGGCGCCCGCCAAGGTGTAGGCAGGGGTGTAGGCAGGGCGCCGGCGCGGCGCCCGTGCTCAGGCCGCGGCGGTTGCCGTCGCCAGGGTGTGGTCGAGGGCCTTGCGCAGCTTGCCGACGATTTCGTCGAGATGGGACTCCTCGACGATGAAGGGCGGCGCGAGCAGGACATGGTCCCCCTGCTTCCCATCCACCGTGCCACCCATCGGGTAACACATCAGGCCTTCGGCGAGCGCCGCCTTCTTCAGGCGCGCATGCAGGCGCAACGCCGGGTCGAACGGCTGCTTCGTCGCCCGGTCCGACACCAGTTCAAGCCCCTGGAACAGCCCCCGGCCGCGGATGTCCCCGACATGCGGGTGGGATCCGAACGCCGCCCGCAGTTTCTGCTCGAGCAGGCGGCCCATCGGTCCGACCCGGGCGAGCAGGCCACCTTCGTGCAGGCGGCGCTGCACCACCAGTGCGCCGGCGCAAGCGGCAGCATGACCGAGATAGGTGTGGCCGTGCTGGAAAAACCCGCTGCCGGACACGATGGCCTCGAACACGGTCTTCGACACGAGGACCGCGCCGATGGCCTGGTATCCCGCACCCAGGCCCTTGGCGACACAGACGATATCGGGTGTGATGCCTTCCTGCTCGAACGTCCAGAGCGTTCCGCAGCGCCCCATGCCGCACATCACTTCATCGAGGATCAGCAGCACGCCGTGACGGTCGCAGACCTCGCGCAAGGCGCGAAAGTAGCCCGGCACCCCGGGCACGGCGCCCAGGGTCGCGCCCGAGACGGTTTCGGCAACGAACGCCATCACCTCGCCAGAACCCAGGCGGCGGATCTCGGCATCAAGCTCCGCGGCGAGTCGCTTGCCATAGGCTTCGGCGCTCTCGCTGTCCGCCTGATCGCGGTACGCGTAGCAGGGCGAGACGTGGGTGACGTCGATCAGCAGGGGCTCGAACTGGCGGCGACGCCACTGGTTGCCGCCGACGGCGAGCGCCCCCAGCGTATTGCCGTGGTAGGACTGGCGCCGCGCAATGATGTGACGGCGCCCAGGCTCGCCCTTCTCGACGAAGTACTGCCGCGCAAGCTTGAGCGCCGCCTCGACCGCCTCCGAACCGCCCGAGACGAAATAGACCTTGTCGAACACTGATGGCGCGCGGGCGATCAACGCGTCGGCGAGCGCCTCCATCGGTTCGTTTGAGAAAAACGACGTGTGCGCGAACGGCAGGCGCTCCATTTGCGCCTTGACCGCGTCGATCACCTCGCGGTCCGAGTGCCCCAGGCAGGATACCGCCGCGCCCCCCGAGGCATCGAGATAGCGCTTGCCTTCGCGGTCCACCACGTACACCCCGTCGCCGCGCACGGCAACCGGGTAGCGGTCTTTCGGGGCGCGATGGAAGACGTGGGTCATGACTCAGGCCTGAAGGCGGCCCTGAAGCGCTTCGCGGCGCGCGGCAAGGGCCGCCGGCAGATGCGCGCCGAGCTTGGCGAACAGGCTGTCATGGTCGCGCAATTCGTCACGCCAGGCCTTGCCGTCGACCTGCATCAGCGCCGCATAGCGCTCGGCGGAGAACGCCGCGATGCCCTTCCACAAGTCGTCCTCGTACGACGGCATGACCCCGAGCGGCGTGTCGCGGCCCGCCGCGCGCCCGTGACAACGCTCTACGACCCACTTCAGCACGCGCATGTTCTCGCCGAAGCCCGGCCAGAGAAACTTCCCGTCGGCGTCGCGCAGGAACCAGTTGACCCGGAAGATGTGCGGCGGATGCTTGACGGCGGTCCCCATCTTAAGCCAGTGCGCGAAGTAATCACCCATGTTGTAGCCGCAGAAAGCCAGCATCGCCATCGGATCGCGGCGCACCACGCCGACCTTGCCCGTGATCGCCGCAGTGGTTTCGGACCCCAGCGTCGCCGCCATGTAGACCCCGTCTTCCCAGCTCGGCGCTTCAACCACCAGCGGGACGATCGAGGAGCGGCGCCCGCCGAACATGAACGCGGCAATCGGCACGCCACCCGGATCCTCCCACTTCGGATCCATCGAGGGGCATTGCGCGGCGGGCACCGTGAATCGCGCATTCGGATGCGCCGCGGGCCTTCCGCAACCCGGTTTCCAGTCCTTGCCCTGCCAGTCGACGAGGCGCTCCGGCGGTGTTTCCGTCATGCCCTCCCACCACACGTCGCCATCGGGCGTCAGCGCCACGTTGGTGAAGATCGTGTTGGCGCGAAGCGTCTTCATCGCGTTCGGATTGGTCTGCTCGGAGGTCCCCGGTGCCACGCCGAAGAACCCCGCTTCCGGGTTGATGGCGTAAAAACGCCCGTCCTGTCCGGGCTTGATCCAGGCGATGTCTTCGCCGATCGTCGTGACCTTCCATCCGGGCATCGACGCCGGCGGAATCAGCAGCGCGAGATTGGTTTTTCCGCAGGCGCTCGGAAACGCGGCGGCGACATAGGTCTTCTCGCCGGCCGGGGACTCGACGCCCAGCACCAGCATGTGCTCGGCCAGCCAGCCTTCGTCCTTTGCCATGGCGGAGGCGATGCGCAGGGCAAGGCACTTCTTGCCGAGCAGCGCGTTGCCGCCGTAGCCCGAGCCATAGGACCAGATCTCCCGGGTTTCCGGGAAATGCACGATCCACTTTTCCTTCTCGTTGACCGGCCACGGTACGTCCTTTGCGCCCGGCGCCAGCGGCGCACCCACCGAATGCACGCAGGGAACGAACTCACCGTCGTCGGACAACCAGTCGAGCACGGGACGGCCCATGCGCGTCATGATCCGCATGTTGACGACCACGTACGCGGAATCCGTGAGCTGGACGCCGATCTGCGAGATGTGCGAGCCGATCGGACCCATCGAGAACGGCACGACGTACAGGGTGCGCCCGCGCATGCAGCCCGAATACAGCCGGTTCAGCGTACCGCGCATCTGCGCCGGTTCGACCCAGTTGTTGGTCGGACCGGCGAGGTCCCTGGTCTCGCTGCAGATGAAGGTTCGATCCTCCATCCGCGCCACGTCCGCAGGATGCGATCGCGCGAGGAAGCAGTTCGGACGGCGCTCGGGATTGAGCCTCAGGAACGTCCCCGCTGCCACGAGTTGCTCGCAGAGCCGGTCGTACTCGGCCTGCGACCCGTCGCACCAGACCACGGCGTCGGGCTGTGTCAAGCGTGCGATATCGGCCACCCACTGCTTGAGGGCGGCGTGCCGCACCCAGGTCGGGGCCGGAAAAGAACTGGCTGGAGCAGACGGTGACGCGCTCATGGGTTCGACTCCGTGAATCGGACGCAGAACCCCGCCGGATGGGTGCGGCGATGCTCGCGTCGAGAGGACTTGCGGGTTTGGGTGAGTGGATCACCGGAATACGGTCGGTGCCATTCTAACATCCGGCCTCTGGCCTCACGGCACGCCGGGCGCCCCCGGCCGCCCGCAGCGAGGCCAGCGCGTGCGTCGCCTACTTGCCGATGCAGAACCTGGAAAAGATCTCGCCCAGAACATCCTCGTTCGCAGCGCCGCCCGTGATCTCGCCGATCGCCTCGTGTCCGAGTTTCAGTTCCTCGGCAAACAGTTCCCATCGACCTGCCAGGCCTGCAGCCGCGCCGAGATGCCCGTGGGCACGCTCGAGCGCGCGCAGGTGCCGCTCCCGGGCAAGGAATGCACCCTCGCCGGCCGTCGACACACCGAGCGCATCAAGGATGGCTGCCCGAAGCGCGTCGATCCCCTCGCCGGTGAGGGCGGACACGCACAGCGCCGGTTCCGCCGGCGCTGCGTCACGGCGCGGCGCGAGATCGATCTTGTTGCGCACGCGGATGCAGGCCGCCTGTCCGCGCAGGTCCGTGGCGATCGACGCCGCCTCGCCCACGCCCGATTCCGCGGCATCGCTGACCAGCAACACGACATCCGCGCCAGAAACTTCCGCTCGCGCCCGTTCCATGCCGAGGCGTTCGATCATGTCCCCGGACGCATGCACGCCGGCGGTATCGACCAGCACGACCGGGACGCCCGCAATCTCGATCGATTCGCGCAGCACATCGCGGGTGGTGCCGGGCACCGCCGTCACGATCGCCCGGTCGGCGCCGGCAAGCCGGTTGAGAAGGCTCGATTTGCCGACGTTGGGCGGGCCGGCAAGCACCACGTGCGCACCGGTACGCAGCAGGCTCCCGCTGCGGCTCCGCGACAGGATGTGCGCGAGTTCGGCGTCCAGCGCCCGCACGCGCGTCGATGCCTCGTCACGGTGGATGGCATCGACGTCCTCCTCGGGGAAATCGAGCATCGCCTCCGTCAGCGCGCGAAGCTCCAGAACCTTCGCCGCAAGCCCCGAAAGGGTGTCCGAAAACTCGCCAGACAGCGAACGCATCGCCGAGCGCGCCGCTTCCCGGCTGGCTGCATCGATCAGGTCGGTGACGGCCTCGGCCTGGGCCAGATCGAGTTTCCCTTCGAGAAAAGCCCGCCGCGTGAACTCGCCCGGTTCGGCAATGCGCGCGCCGGCGTCCAGGCAGGCGCCAAGCACGGCCTGCAGGACAACGGAACCGCCATGCCCCTGGAGTTCTAGGACATCCTCTCCGGTATAGGACTGCGGCCCCGGGAAAAAGAGCGCGAGGCCATGGTCGATCGCGACGCCGCCCGCATCCCGCAAGGTGCGCAGCGCCGCCGTGCGCGGGTCGGGGATCCCGCCCAGGACCGCGCGTGCGATGTCGCGCGCCGCGGGCCCTGAAATCCGGATGACGCCGATTCCCGCGCGCCCCGGGGCCGTGGCGATCGCGGCGATCGTGTCTCGAAACGTCGGCCGGCGCGAATCCTCAGCGTCTGCCATGGGCAGTCTTGTCGCGATCAAACATGCGCTGGATCTGCCACTGCTGTCCGATGGAAAGGATGTTGTTCACCAGCCAGTAGAGCACCAGCCCGGCAGGAAAGAAGAAGAAGAACACGCTGAATACGTAAGGCATGAACTGCATGACCTTCGCCTGCACCGGATCCGGCGGCACCGGGTTCATCTTCGTTTGCAGGATCATGGTGATGGCCATCAGCACCGGCAGTACATAGTAGGGATCGAGCGCCGAAAGGTCCTTGATCCAGAGAATGAACGGCGCATGCCGCAATTCGATCGCCGCGAGCAGTGTCCAGTACAGGGCAATGAAGACCGGGATCTGCACCAGGATCGGGAAGCATCCGCCCAGGGGATTGATCTTCTCCGTCTTGTACAACTCCATCATCGCCTGGTTCATCTTCTGGCGATCGTTCCCGTAGGTCTCGCGGATCTTGGTCAGGCGCGGGGTGACCAGCTTCATCTTCGCCATCGACTTGTAGCTCGCAGCCGAGAGCGGAAAGAACACCAGCTTGATCGTGATCGTCAGGAGAATGATGGCCGCGCCCCAGTTTCCGGAGATTCCGTGGTACTTCTCGAGCAGCCAGAACAGGGGCTTGGCAATCACGGTCAGCCAGCCGAAATCGACCACCAGGTCGAGTCCGGGTGCGGCCGCTTCCAGGCGACGCAACTCCTGCGGGCCTGCATAGAGGTGCGTTTCCACGCGCTCCGTCGCGCCCGGCGCAATCTCGCCCATGCCGATGATGGCGCCGGCGGCGTACAGGCCGTCCGGGAGCTTCCGGGCAAAGAACTCGCGCGAGGCCTTCTCCGCCGGAAGCCATGCCGCAACGAAATAGTGCTGCACCATCCCGATCCAGCCGTCGGTGACGGCCTGCTTGGGCAGATCCGTCTTGCCCTTGGCGACATCCTCGAACGAGACCTTCGCGTACTTCTTCTCGTCCGTGAAGAACACCGGCCCGGTGAAGGTTTGCATCATCGCTGATTCGCCGGCCGGTGCCTTGTCGTCGCGCACCAGCTGGAAATACGCGTGCGGCCGCACCGGTGCGGCGCCGTTGTTCGCAATCTCGAACGCGATGCCGATCTGGTAGCTCGAGCGCGAGAAGGTGAAGACCTTCTGCACCGCGAGTCCGGTCTGGGTTTCGGCGGCGAGGCGCACCTCGAAACGATCAACCCCGGCGGCAAGCTCGCGCGGGCCAGGCAGCACGCGCCACGCCGTGCGGTGATTCGGCCCCGCATCGCCCGTGATTCCGCTCTGGGCGGCGAAGGAATGCTCCGGGCCGAAGAAGACGAAATTCTTCGTCGGATCCGCCGAATCCTTGTGCCGGGAGAACTCGACGCGTTGCACGGTGCCGCCCAGCGTATCGATCTCGGCGCGCAGGAAATCGGTGGTCGCGACGAGCATCTCGCGTTTCTGCGCGGCCGGCGCGGCGGCGCCGGACGCCGCGGGCGCGGGTGCGCCCGCGACCGGGGCGGCCCCTGCCGCAGGCTGCGGCGCAGGGGGGGTCTGCGGCAACGAGGGCGCGGGCACCGATCCCTGGGCCTGCGCGGCAACCGCCGCCGGCTTTGGCCGCTGGTGCTTTTCCCACGCGTCCCAGAGCATCAGCACCGAAAAGCTGAAGATGAACAGAAGAATCAGTCGCTGGATATCCATGGTCAGCTAGGACGGCCGCCTCAGGCGTGCCGCCGCTCCGGTACGGGGTCGTAGCCGCCTTCGTTCCATGGCCCGCAACGACAGATCCGTCGCGTTGCGAGCCAGGTTCCGCGCCATGGACCGTGAAGGGCGAGTGCCTCGTCCGCATACTGAGAGCAACTCGGATGGAATCTGCAACTCGGCGCAAGCATCGGGCTGATGGCCACCCGGTAAGCGCGCACGAAGAATCGCAGGAACGATGTGATCATGATTGTCCGAGGCGCACAAAGGCCTCTCGAAGCTGACGGTACATGCGGGCCGTCGGAACAATGCCGAATGGCGGGCGCACCAGAACATCCACCGGCCCGAGCGCCTGATGCTCCGCCCGGAACGCTTCCCGAATCCTACGCTTGATGGAATTTCGCACGTTTGCGCGAGCGGAGTGCTTTCTGGATACGAGTATGCCGAGGCGCGCAGGACCCGCCCCCCGGCTCAGGAGAATGAACGTGAATCCAGCCAGCTTTCGGCGGGTTCCGTCCCGCAGGATGACTTCAAACCCGGAACGCCCGCCTATTCGCCGGGCGGGCCCGAGTCCGGCGCGTGCCCGCCGGTCCGGCACAGGCACGCGGTTTGGGGGAATCAGATTCCCAGACGTTTGCGTCCCCGCGCCCGCCGCGCGCGCAGTACGGCACGACCACCGCGGGTCTGGCTTCGCACAAGGAATCCGTGCTGCCGGGCACGCCGGGTTTTGGACGGCTGATAGGTTCGCTTCATCACTGCCCCACTGGCAAAAGGCGGCTATTAGATCGCGTGGCGGCATAGACTGTCAAATCCATGTTTTTTCAGGCACCTTCCTGTGGATAACTCACCTTGTTGCGGGTAAAATTTCGCTTTGCCGTCGTCCCGTCGTCCGTGTTGGGCGTCGCCGGATTCCGGCACGCGATTCGAGCCGCCTTTATCTCATGTCGAGCCTCTGGGAAGCCTGCCTGCGTCGTCTCGAGCAGGAGGTGCCTGCACAACAATTCAACACCTGGGTCCGCGCGCTTGTGCCGGACAGCGCTAAGGAGGACGGCAGCCTCGTCCTGGTTGCGCCCAATCGCTTCGTGCTCGAGCTGGTGCAGTCCCGGTTCGCCGCCCGAATCGGGGAGCTGCTCTCGGAGGTTGCCGGCTGCCCGACGGATGTCCGTCTGGTTCTTGGCCGCGACGCCGAGCCGGCGCCACGCGCTTCACAGCCGGACGTTACGCCGCGCGCGCCGGCGATCCTGCCTGCCGCCAGCGAAGCGCCGGAGCGTGGCCGACTCAATCGCGCATTCACGTTCGAGAACTTCGTCACCGGAAAGGCAAACCAGCTGGCGCGGGCGGCGGCGATCCAGGTCGCGGAAAACCCCGGAACCTCCTACAACCCATTGTTCGTCTATGGCGGCGTTGGATTGGGAAAAACCCACCTCGTTCAGGCCATCGGAAACCATGTCCTCGCGCAGCGACCGCAGGCCCGCGTTCGGTACAGCCACGCGGAGCAGTATGTTTCCGATGTTGTGCGAACGGTGCGCCAGCGGTCGTTCGACGAGTTCAAGCGCTACTACCATTCCCTGGATGTCCTGTTGATCGACGATATCCAGTTCTTTTCGAACAAGGACCGGACCCAGGAAGAGTTCTTCTACGCCTTCAATGCGCTGGTCGAGGCGCACCGGCAGATCGTGATCACCTGCGATACCTACCCGAAGGAGATCTCGGGCATGGAAGAACGGCTGATTTCCCGTTTCGGCTGGGGCCTCACCGTCGCCATCGAGCCGCCGGAACTCGAGATGCGTGTCGCCATTGTCCTGAAGAAGGCCGAGGCGGAATCGATCGTCCTGCCGGAGGACATCGCCTTCTTCATCGCTCAACACGTCCGTTCCAACGTTCGGGAGCTCGAGGGCGCCCTGAAGAAGGTCCTCGCCTACGCGCGCTTCACGAAAGCGGACCTGTCGCTTGAGTTGGCGAAGGAATCATTGCGCGACATCCTGAACGTCATCAACCGGCAGATCACCGTCGACGGCATCCAGAAGACGGTCGCAGATTATTTTCAGCTTCGCCTGTCGGACATGCATTCAAAGAAACGCAGTCGCAATATTGCGCGGCCTCGCCAGGTGGCGATGGCGCTGGCGAAGGATCTGACGCAGATGAGTCTCCCTGAAATCGGCGAAGCCTTCGGAAACCGGGATCACACGACGGTGCTTCATGCATGCCGCACGATCGCATCGCTGCGCAAGCAGGACATCAGTCTGAACAGGGACTACCTCGTTCTGGAACAGGTGCTCAAGCGATGAAGGAATCCTGTGGACAAGATGTGTGCGAGCGCTGTGCAGATTGTGGGCATTTCCGTTTTTCCCGGAACGCCGGAAACTTGCTCAATATTGCACACACGCTGCCCACAGTTTTTACAGGAACGCGGTTTGTCGTAAGGGATTGGCTGCAATGACGAATTCCTCTTACTCCCGGATTTGACGTTTTACTACTAACTACTACTAATTAATATTCTTAGAAAGGCAATAACAATGCCTCTGGTCAAAGCCAAGCGTGACGAGTTGCTGGGACCGCTCGCATCCGTCAGCGGAATCATCGAGCGGCGACATACGCTGCCGATCCTGTCAAACGTACTCATCGATCGGCAGAACGATGGCCTGGCGTTTCTCGCGACCGACATCGAGATCCAGATCACCGCGCGAACGTCCTTGCCAGTCGCGCCGGATGCCGCGGCCGTCACCGTTGGCGCGCGCAAGCTGGTCGACATCCTCCGCGCCTTGCCCGATGGTGCCGACGTCGTTCTCCAGGCGCAGGAGAAGAAACTCCAGGTGAAGGCCGGCAAGAGCCGGTTCGTCCTGCAGACCTTGCCCGCGGAGGATTTTCCGAAACTTGCGCGCCCGAGCGGAGAGGTGGCCCGTTTCTCCCTCTCGCAGGGTGTCCTCAGGCGGCACCTGGCCATGGTGCAGTACGCCATGGCGCAGCAGGACATCCGCTATTACCTGAATGGCCTCCTGATCGTGGTCGAGGAACGGTCCATGAAGCTGGTTGCGACGGACGGCCACCGTCTGGCCTATGCGTCCCTCCCTCTCGAAACGGAATTGCCGAGACAGGAAATCATCGTTCCGCGAAAGACCGTCCTCGAACTCGGAAAGCTTCTTTCGGACAACGATGACCCGGTGGAGATCGAACTGTCGCCGACGCAGGCGGCGTTCAATTTCGGGACGGTGGAACTGGTATCCAAGCTAATCGACGGGAAATTTCCGGACTTCACGCGCGTCATTCCCACGCAACACAAGAACGAACTGCGCCTCGACCGGGAAATGCTCAGGCAGGCGTTGATGCGTGCGGCGATCCTCTCCAACGAGAAGTTCCGCGGCGTGCGCTGGGTCGTCACCGAGGGAAGCCTCAAGGTGGTGTCCTCCAACGCCGAGCAGGAAGAGGCCCTCGAAGAGATCGACGTCACCTATAGCGGAGATCCGCTCGACATCGGTTTCAACGTCAACTACATGCTGGACGTGTTGAACAACATGGCGCACAAGGAGGTCGTCTGTCGATTCGGCGACTCTGCATCGAGCGTGCTGATCAGCTTTCCGGAAGAGCAGGAATTCAAGTACGTCGTGATGCCGATGAGAATCTGAGGAATCGCGAGCCAGACATGAACACTACGGACGAAGGACGATGAACGTGGGTGAAGCGGAACAACAAGGCGTGAATGCCGGCGACTACGGCTCGGACAGCATCAAGATCCTGAAAGGCCTGGAAGCCGTGCGCAAGCGCCCCGGGATGTACATCGGGGACACGTCCGACGGGACCGGACTGCACCATATGGTGTTCGAGGTGGTCGACAATGCCGTCGACGAGGCGCTGGCCGCGTATTGCGACGAGATCGTGGTCACCATCCACACCGACAATTCGATCTCGGTTGTGGACAACGGACGCGGCATTCCCACCGGTATCAAGGAAGACGACGAGCTGAAACGGTCCGCGGCCGAAATCGTGATGACCGAGCTTCATGCGGGCGGGAAGTTCGACAACAACACGTACAAGGTGTCCGGCGGATTGCACGGCGTGGGTGTCTCCGTGGTCAACGGCTTGTCCGAGTGGCTGCGCCTGACCATCTGGCGTGATGGACACGTGCACGAACAGGAATTCCGCAACGGCCTGCCCACCGCGCCACTGAGGATCACGGGGCCTTCCGAGAAGCGCGGCACAGAGGTGCACTTTCTCGCCTCGGCCGAGGTCTTCGGAACGGTCGACTTTCATTACGACATTCTTGCGCGCCGCCTGCGCGAGCTTTCGTTCCTGAACAACGGTGTCCGCATCCTTCTCGTGGACCGGCGCGCCGGAAAGGAGGAGAACTTCGCGTTCGGGGGCGGGGTGCGGGGATTCGTCGAATACATGAACCGCGCAAAGTCCGTGTTGCACCCGAACATCTTCAGTTCCAGCGGGGAGCGGGACGGCATCACCGTCGAAGTCGCGATGCAGTGGAACGATTCGTACCAGGAATCGGTCCTTTGTTTCACCAACAACATTCCGCAGCGCGATGGGGGAACCCACCTGACCGGGCTGCGCGCGGCCATGACGCGCGTGCTCAACAAGTACATCGAAGAAAACGATCTGGCGAAGCGCGCGAAGGTGGAAACGACGGGTGACGACATGCGCGAGGGTCTCGCCTGCGTGCTTTCGGTGAAGGTGCCGGAGCCGAAGTTCTCCTCGCAAACGAAGGAGAAGCTGGTTTCCTCCGAAGTCCGACAGGTGGTTGAAGAGGCGGTGGCGGAGCGCCTGAAGGAATACCTCGAAGAGCGGCCCGCCGATGCGCGGGTCATCACGTCGAAGATCGTCGACGCGGCCCGGGCGCGGGAAGCGGCGCGACGCGCGCGCGAGCTGACCCGGCGAAAGGGTGTGCTCGACGGTGTCGGCCTGCCGGGCAAGCTGGCGGATTGCCAGGAGCGCGATCCCGCGAAATGCGAGCTCTATCTCGTGGAGGGGGATTCGGCGGGCGGTTCCGCCAAGCAGGGGCGCGACCGGAAATTCCAGGCGATTCTTCCGCTGAAGGGAAAGATCCTGAATGTGGAGAAGGCGAGGTTCGAGAAACTGGTGTCCTCCGCGGAAATCGCGACCCTGATTACGGCACTGGGCTGCGGGTTCGGGAAGGATGAGTACAACCCGGACAAGCTGCGCTATCACCGGATCATCGTGATGACCGACGCGGATGTAGACGGCTCCCACATTCGCACCCTGCTGTTGACGTTTTTCTACAGGCAGATGCCTGAACTCGTGGAGCGGGGACACATCTACATTGCCCAGCCGCCGTTGTACAAGGCGAAGCTCGGCAAGGCGGAGCGCTACCTGAAGGATGAGCACGAGCTGGGCGGGTTCATGCTGCGCGAGGCGCTCGTCGACGCCGCACTGGTTCCTGCCACCGGAGGGGATCCACTCTCCGGAGAAACGCTTTCTGAACTGGCGAAGTCCTACCTGCTTGCGGAAGCCGTGATCGACCGGATGTCGAGATGGATAGACAAGGATGTTCTCGGCGCGATCCTTCGCGGGGCGACCATCGACCTTTCGCGCAGCGAGACCGCGGAGGCCTCCGCACGCGCCTTGCTGCAGGAAGCCCTCCGGGGTCCCGGCGGGGCCGACATGCGTATCGAAGCGGTGCTCAACGAAAGAACCGAGCGTTACGAGGTGCGCATCGAGCGCACCTGGCACGGAAACGTGCGTGTCAGCGTTCTGGACTCCGAGTTCACGGGCTCCGGCGACTATGCACAGATCCGGCAAACGGCCGAGATGCTGAAGGGACTGATCGCGGCCGGCGCGTTCGTGCAACGTGGTGAACGCAAGCACGCTGTCGGGGATTTTCCGGAGGCGATGCGCTGGCTGCTCGCCGAAGTCCGGAAGTCGACGAGCCTGCAGCGCTACAAGGGATTGGGAGAGATGAACCCGGAGCAGCTGTGGGAAACGACAATGGATCCGACGAAGCGCCGCCTGCTGCGCGTGCAGATTGACGACGGCATTGCGGCGGACGAGATCTTTACCCGGCTGATGGGCGATGAAGTCGAGCCCCGTCGGGCGTTCATCGAGTCGAACGCCCTGGGTGCGCGCAACCTGGACGTTTGACGAACCCCGCGGGGCATCGTCAGCGGGGAATTCCTAGGCTTTCGGGCGCTTGCCCGCCTTGCGGGCCGTGGCGGGTTTTTTCCGGGCCGGCGCCTTCCTGGCCGTAGCCGACGGCTTGCGTTTCACGGCTTTCTTCTTTGCCGGTGCCTCAGCCGCGCCTGCAACGTCCGTGGCCGTGGGTTCCGCGGTTTTCTTCGGCGCGCGCGGCTGGAACTCGAAGCCGATCTTGCCCTCGGCGGTTTTGGCAAGGAACGCCTTGAACGGGCGTCCCTTCTTCGAGATGAAGCGGGTCAGGAGATCCGTCTTTCCGGTCGCGAGCAGTTTCTGCATCTGCTCACGCTCGATGGGTTGCTGAAGAATGACCTTGCCGGAACGGAAATCGCAGCTTCGATCCGGGCCGACCGCCTTCTCGCAGACGTAGGCGGCCCCATGCTCGAATACCGATCCCTTGCACTTCGGACAGTCGCCAAGGCGGTCCTGGCCCGAAAAATCCGGTGCGACCGCATCCAGTTCGGATGCCGTGCCCTGGCCGAAGTCGAACTCGATCTTGAACTCGTCCGTAAGGCGCAGACCGGCGCTGAACGGCCGGCCCATCTTGCTGCGAAATCCGGAAAGCGGGCCAATGAAGCGCTCGGTGAACAATTGCGCGATCTCCTCGGGCCCCCAGGCTCTTCCGGCAATCACCTTCCAGAGCGAGAACTCGCATTTCTGGCAGACGAATTTCCGGTAATTCTCCTGCACCACCCCGCCGCAGCGCGGACAGGGCGCAGATACCGTGGCAAACGCGGTATCCGGAATGTCGCCGTTGCGGATCCGCTCGACGAGGTCGCGGGTGACCTGCTCGATGTGATCCATGAACTCTTCACGACGAAGCCGGCCATGCTCCATTTCCTTCAACTTGAACTCCCAGTCGCCGGTCAGTTCGGGGGAGGTGATTTCGTTGACGCCGAAATGCTTGAGCGCGAACAGCAGGGAGAACGCCTTCGGCGTGGGCACGAGCTCGCGCGCGTTGCGGTGCAGGTAGTCCTCGTGGATCAGGCCCTCGATGACGGCAGCCCGTGTCGCCGGCGTTCCCAGTCCCTTGGTCTCCATGGCGGCGCGCAACTCGTCGTCCTCAACGAGCCGGCCAGCGCCCTCCATGGCCGAGAGCAGCGTCGCCTCCGTGTAGCGGGCGGGGGGCTTGGTCTGGTGCGCCTCGACGCGAACTTCCTCGGCCAGCGCGGACTCCCCCGACTTCACCGGAGTGAGCGAGTCGCTTTCCTGGGCGGTTGCGCGCCCGTACACGGCGAGCCAGCCCGGAGAAACGAGAACACGGCCGTCGGTCCGGAATCCGTCATCGCCGATCCTGGTGATGCGGGTTGTCTGGGCGAACTCCGCCGGCGGATAGAAGATCGCCAGAAACCGCCGCACGACCAGATCGTAGATCTTGCGCTCGGCATCGCTCAGGTTGCCCGGCGTCTGCAGCGTCGGAATGATGGCGAAGTGATCCGAGATTTTGGTGTTGTCGAACACCTTCTTCGTCGGCTTGACCCATCCCGACTTGATGATCTGCTTCGCGAACGGCGCATAGGCGTCCTCGCCGGCAA
This sequence comes from Burkholderiales bacterium, assembly GCA_036526195.1. Taxonomy (GTDB): domain Bacteria; phylum Pseudomonadota; class Gammaproteobacteria; order Burkholderiales; family SG8-39; genus DATCYZ01. The sequence continues at coordinate 53,220 of DATCYZ010000033.1, read as the reverse complement.
GCACGCCGATGGTCTGCTTGACCGTGTCGATGTAATCCTCGGGCAGGGCGCGGGAATCGGTCCTCGGGTAGGTCAGGACCTTGTGCCGTTCGTAGAGGGACTGGGCCAGCGAAAGGGTGTTGCGGGCCGAAATGCCGAACCGGCCATTCGATTCGCGCTGCAGGCTCGTCAGGTCGAACAGCAGCGCAGGGCTCTGTGTGGACGGCTTGGTTTCCTCGGTAACGATCCCGGGCTTGCCGCGACAGGCCGCGGCGATCGCTTCCGCACGCGCCTGATCCCACAGGCGGTCGGCCCTGCGCTCGCCGTCCTCATCCTTCCTAAACTCGGGGTCGATCCAGCGCCCGGTGTACTCTCCCGCGGCGACCGTGAAGCGGCCATGCACCTCCCAGTAGTCCCGCGGCTTGAAGGCGCGAATGCGCGCTTCGCGCTCGACCAGGACGGCAAGCGTGGGGGTCTGCACGCGCCCGACCGTCGTGAGGTAGAAGCCCCCCTCCTTGGAGTTGAACGCCGTCATCGCACGCGTCCCGTTGATACCGACCAGCCAGTCGGCCTCGGAACGGCTTTTCGCGGCGTCCGCCAGTGAAAGAAGGTCCCGGTCCGCCTTCAGATTCGCGAACCCCTCCCGGATCGACGCCTGCGTCATGGACTGAAGCCACAGGCGCTCGATCGGCTTGTTCGATCGGGCGTGCTGCATGATGTAACGGAAGATCAATTCACCTTCTCGCCCCGCATCGCAGGCGTTGATGATCCCGTCGACATCCTTTCGCTTGATCAGGCGCAGCAGCAGCTTGAGCCGCTCCTCGTTGCGCTCGATCGGAGACAACTCGAACCGGGGCGGGATCACGGGGAGGTTCGAGAACGACCACTTGCCCTTCTTGACCTCGTATTCCTCAGGAACCACGAGTTCGAGCAGGTGACCGACTGCGGCGGCCACCAGAAACGCTTCGCTCTCGAAGTGATCGCCCTTGCGCGTGAAGCCGCCGAGCGCCTTCGCGATATCGGCGGCCACCGACGGTTTCTCTGCGATGATGAGTCGCTTTCCCAAGAGAGTGATCCTGAAGGAGTCGAACTGGGTTTGAAGGTGATCCGCGTTTCACGGATCACGGTCCGTTCGGGGTCGAACGGCGGCAGATAATAAGTGCAAAGTTGGCGCGCGGGCAACCGGACGGGCCGGGCGCCATGCCGGATCCAGCGCCTCAGTTAGGCTTTCTTGCGGCGGATTGTTCCTGCTCGAAGATCTCTTCCGCGACCATGCAGCTGCCCGGAATCTTCCTGTGCCACAACACCATCAGTGTCAGGAGTTTCAGCTGCGTCAGACTCAACGGGCCGCCGGCAGCGGCCATCGCGCGCTCGATCACCTGCTCGCGCGAATCAGGTGCAAGAATGCCCGCGTTCTCCAGCGCGGCGAGAAATCGGCGGCATTCGAGGTCCAGCCGGGCAAGTTCCTTGGGCGCATAAACCCGGAAGCATGGCCTCGCGTCCGGCAAGGGCGCCCGGGCCTGCCAGGCCACCGTCCGCAGGCCGGCGAGCCACGAGAAGGCGTCGCTGATGTCGTCGCCGTCGAAACCGGCGGCCGAGAGCTTGCGCGACAGGCGTTCGCCGTGGTGCGTCAACTCGACGTGGCGATAGTTCTGATACAGGTAAGCGAGCACGTCATACATTCCTGGTCCCTCCTGTCAGGCGTTGATAGCAGCCTCCCGGTAGCACGGCAACCTTGCCGGCAAGCTCGAGTTCGAGAAGTTCGGTGGCGAGCGCCTCCGGCGTGCGGCCCGTGCGCGCGCAAAGGTGGTCGATGTCGATCGGATCAAAGCCCATGTCGCGAAGCAGACCGGGTGCTTCCGCGCCCGCTTCGGCACGCGTGCGGACGGCGTCGGACGAAGTGTCGAGATGCAGTTCGTTCAGCACGTCGTTCGCGGTTTCCACGAGCTTCGCGCCGGCCTTGATCAGTGCATGGCAACCGCGTGCCACCGGGGAATGGATGGAGCCCGGAATCGCGAAGACCTCCCGCCCCTGCTCCAGCGCCGCGTAGGCGGTGATCAGGGAGCCCGATGCGACCGCGGCTTCCACCACGAGGCAACCCATCGACACGCCGCTGATCAGCCGGTTGCGGCGCGGGAAATTCCCGGCAATCGGTCGTGTGCCGAGCGGAAACTCGGACACCAGCACGCCTTCCGCCTGAACACGCGCGGCGAGCGATGCATTGCGGGCCGGGTAGGCCACGTCGATGCCGGTGCCCAGCATGGCAATGGTGGATCCGCCCCCCTGCAGCGCACCCTCGTGGGCCGCCGCATCGATGCCGATGGCAAGGCCCGAAGCGATGGTCAGCCCGGCATTGCTCAATGCACGCGCGAACTGGCTGGCCGTCAGCAAGCCCTGGGGTGTGGCGTTCCTGCTGCCAACGACGGCGAGCACGGAACGCTGCAGCAGTTCGAGGCGTCCAGCCACGAACAGGACCGCAGGCGGATCCGGAATCTGCAGGAGACGCCTGGGATACGCCGCATCGACCAGCGTGATGATCGCCCGCTCCGGGCGATCGACCCATGTCAGCGAGGTCTCGATCGCCCGATCGACAGCCGCGGAATCCAGCGCGGCGAGCGTGTCCGGGGAAAGCGCGCGGGCCAACTCGGCGCGCGGCAGGGCCAGCAGACGCTCCGGGTGCCCGAAGCGCTGCAGCAGCGACCGGATGGAAACAGGGCCAAGACCGGGCGTGAGCGCAAGCCGCAACCAGCTTGCGAGCTCCACCCCCGGGCTCATACCGGTGGTGCGCTCCGTGGCGGGGGGTGAAGCATGTTCCCGCGGATCCTCCTGAACGCGCCGGTCAGGGCGTCTGGACCAGGTCGTTCGGCAGTACCGGCCTCGAGACGGTCATGACCAGCGCGTAGGACACGCGATCGAACACCCTGAAGACATAGGCAAGGCCGTAGCGCTCCTGAGCGATCTCGATCGTCTGGTCCTTGCGCTCGCCGCGCGTTTCGACCGAATGGAGAAGGGCGAGAACGTGTCCGGGCTCGAGACCGTCGGACATGCCCCGATTGACTGAAATGATCGAGTGCCGACCCGACTCGCCGACCTTGCCGATGCCACCGTAAATGGACATGACGCGCCCGCCCTTGAATCCGGTCGGCGCGTGCGGCGCGTATGCAACGGGCACCGGCTTGCCCACCGGAATCAGCCGGTCTCCCTTCAGCACCTCCTGTACGGTGCGCGTCAAACGGACCGTTGCAGGATTGCCGGTGCGGACCAGTTGGGCCGTACCGAGATAGATGGCCTCATAGCCGAGGGTCTTCTTGGTCTCGGGATCGACCAAGGCTGCGCCCTGGCGGTAGACGTGCCAGTTCTCCTCGCGCGATTCGCCCATGCCTGCGACGTACGCCGAGTGTCCCGAAGAAAGGATGACGCGGTCGTCCTCCGTTCCCACGATCTTCGGTGCTTTCTCGAGTCCGTCGGGCTCAACCACCAGGGGGCGGGATAGGAACGGTTCAATCACCGACGGGGGAATGCTGGGGACCGCGCTCCGACGCATTGCTTCGGCTCTCACGCTCGGCGAGAGCTTGACGGTGTCCGCGAGCGCCAACTGCCCCCGCGCGCGGTCCAGAACGAGGACGTCGCCGGGATAGATCCGGTCCGGATTGCGAATCTGGTCCTTGTTGAGGTTCCACAGTTCGGGCCAGCGCCACGGTGCGTCCGTGAACCGCTCGGCGATGCTCCACAGGGTGTCGCCCTGCACAACGACGTAGCGCTCCGGCGCATCCGCCTTGAAAACCATTGCTGGCTTGGGCGTCTGCGCCATCGCGCCAGAGGCAAGGACGGCGAAGCTGAAAAGCAGCGCTGTGTTAAACTTTTTCAGGCGGTTGAGCATGGTGCCCCCCGATCGGATAGGGCGCTTGCCAAAGGTGCCGGGAAGGTCGCCCAGACACCCTGTAAGTACCCGTTCTGCTTGAAAAATTGCCGCATCGACCTAATATGGGTAGCCGCATACAGCTTACATGCAGCGTGAAATGCTGCACCTAATCTGTTCAATTTGCAAGTAAAATCCCTGAACCGATGGCACTTTTAAACATTCTACGTTATCCGGATGCGCGCCTGCACAAAGTTGCCGCGCCGGTGACGGTATTTGACGCTGAATTGAAGCGTCTGGTGCGTGACATGGCGGAAACCATGTATGCGGCACCCGGGATCGGGCTGGCCGCGACACAGGTCGACGTGCACCGGCGCGTCATCGTCGTTGATGCCTCGGATCGGCACGATTCCCTGGTGGTGCTGATCAACCCCGAAATCGTCGAATCCTCCGGGGTATCGGACATTGAAGAAGGGTGTCTGTCGGTGCCGACGGTCTACGAGTCGGTGCCGCGCGCCGAGCGCGTCAAGGTTCGGGCCTTCGACCAGAACGGCAATCCCTTCACGCTCGAAGCGCAGGGGCTGTTGTCGGTCTGCCTGCAGCACGAGATGGATCATCTGCAGGGGAAGGTGTTTGTCGAGTTCCTGTCCCAACTGAAGCAACAACGGATTCGCGCCAAGCTCGCGAAGCAGTTGCGCCGGAGCGCCTGAGGGCGCCGTTCGCGCAGGAGCGGACGCCGCGCGCGATCCCCTGATGCGCGTGGTGTATGCAGGAACGCCCGAGTTCGCAGCGCAGGCCCTGGCGGCGCTGCTGGAGGCGGGCCACCGGATTCCCCTGGTGCTCACACAACCGGACCGTCCGGCCGGTCGCGGCCTTCGCCATGGCCAGAGCGCCGTCAAGCAACTCGCGCAGTCACGCGGCATCGAGGTCTTTCAGCCGGCGGAACTGCGATCGCCGGCGAACCTCGAGCGCGTCGCGCAAGCCTCACCGGAGGTTCTGGTCGTCGCCGCCTATGGCCTGATCCTGCCGGAGGCGCTGCTCGGCCTGGCGCGCCATGGGGCGCTGAATATTCATGCATCCCTGCTGCCGCGATGGCGCGGCGCGGCGCCGATCCAGAGGGCCCTGATGGCCGGCGACGCCGAAACCGGCATCACGATCATGCGCATGGACGCCGGACTCGATACCGGACCGATGTACGCGCAGGAACGAATCGGCATCCGCGCCGACGACGATGCGGGCACCCTGCATGACCGGCTCGCGGGACTCGGTGCGCGCATGATCGTTGAAGCGCTCGCGAACATTGCGTCCGGGGTCGAGCAGGCGACGCCACAGCCGGCCGCAGGCGTGACCTATGCCCGCAAGCTTGATCGGTCCGATCGCGAGCTGGATTGGCGGGCGGACGCGGACCAGCTCGAGCGGACCGTCCGCGCGCTGCGACCGACGCCGTGCGCGTCCACGGTGATTCTTGGCGAGGCGGCAAAGATCTGGCGCAGCGAGACCGTGGCGGTGACCGGGCGGCCCGGCGTCGTTCTGTCCGTCGACGCGCGTGGCGTGGTCGTGGCGTGCGGCCGCGGCGGGCTGCGCGTGACCGAGTTGCAGCGCGCCGGAGGCAAGCGCATGTCCGCTGCGGACTTTGCCAGGGGCCATGCGCTGGTGCCGGGAATGACGGTCGGCACGCCCGTCGCACCCGCATGACAGGCGAATCCACGGCGCCGGATCCGCTTGCGCAGGTCCTCTCCGATTCCGCCAGGATCGTGTCGCGCGTCGTGGAAGGCAGAAGCGTGAGCGCGGAGTTCAGCCGTATGCCGGATCAGGGCATGGCGCGGGCCGCCCGACTGGACCTGACGCACGGCACCTTGCGACGTTTCGGACTCTCGCAAGCCATCCTCGCCGCATTGACGCATCGCGGCGCCCCCGATTCGCTTGTCCAGGCGCTTGTGTGGTGCGCCCTGTACGCCCTCGAATCCGGCCGTTACAAACCGTATACGGTGGTCGACCAGACCGTGCGCGCCTGCGCGCGTCTCGATCATCCGCACGCGCGGGGATTCGTCAACGGCGTGCTGCGCCGCTACCTGCGCGATCGCGACACCCTCGTCGCGGCGGCCGAGCGATCGCCGGAAGCACGCTACCGGCTGCCGCAGTGGTGGCTGGACGAACTTCGGCAAGACCATCCCTCGGGGTGGGAGGACATCGCGGCCGCCGGCAACCAGCACCCTCCGATGTGCCTCCGGATCAACCGGCGACGCACGTCGATCGAGGTGTACGAGGCCCGGCTCCTGGCAGACGGCATCGAATCGCGGCGGGTCGGACCCGAGGCGCTGCTGCTCGGGACGCCCGTGCCGATCGACCGGCTGCCCGGATTCCGGGACGGGTTGGTATCGGTTCAGGACGCCGGCGCGCAGCGCGCAGCGCGCTGTCTCGAACCCCTGTCCGGGCAGCGCGTGCTCGATGCCTGCGCGGCGCCAGGCGGAAAAAGCGCGCACCTGCTGGAACTCGCGGACATCGATCTGACTGCGCTGGATATCGACCCCGATCGCTGCGCGCGCATGGGCGAGAATTTCCATCGCCTGGGCGTGTCCGCAAGCATCCATGCGGCGGATTGCCTTCAGCCGGGATCCTGGCGCGAGGGTCCGCCGTTCGACCGGATCCTCGCCGACGTTCCATGCAGCGCTTCAGGCATCGCAAGGCGGCGTCCGGACACGCGCTGGCTGCGGCGTCCCGCCGACCTGGATGCCTTCGCGATTCGTCAGGGGCAGATCCTCGACGCGCTTTGGCCCTTGCTCGCGCCGAATGGTAAATTGCTGTATGCGACCTGTTCCGTGTTCGCGCGGGAGAATGCACTCGTGATCCGGGATTTCCTTGCGCGCGCGCCGTCCGCGGCACGAATTCCGCTTTCTGATGGCGGCGACGCGCAGATGCTGCCGGATGACACGCACGACGGCTTCTTCTACGCGTTGATCGCCAAGCCGGCCTGATGCGTCGCGCGCCGCGCGTCATCGGCTGGCTCAGGCTATGGGTCCTTGCCGCGGCCAGCCTCTTGGCGCTTTGCTTGCGAGCCGACGAGATCGGATTGGTCGATGCGCGATTGCGCGAAGCCGAGGAAGGTCTCGTGCTGGACGCGGATTTCGCCATTGAACTGAACCCCCGGCTCTCGCAAGCGGTGGCCAGCGGCGTTGCATTGTATTTCTCCGTCGAGTTCGAGTTCACGCGCCCCCGGTGGTACTGGTTCGACCAGAAGCTGGGGCATCGCCGGCTGCAACTCAGGCTTTCCCATCACGCGGTGTCCCGCCAGTACAGGCTGTCGAGCGGTTCCCTGCAGCAGAGCTTTTCCACGCTGAGCGACGCGCTCGAAGTGCTGCGCCGGGTGCGCGGCTGGCTGGTGATCGAACGCGCTGCACTGGAAGTCGATGCGCCCTACGAGGCGGCTTTGCGCATGCGCCTCGACCCCTCGCTGCTGCCGCGCCCGATCCAGGTGAGCGCGCTGACCAGCGGGGAGTGGAATCTGGATTCGGGCTGGAAGCGGATGAAGTACAGGACACCGCAGCAGGCCCCGGCACCGGTCGAGAGTCGCGAGCAGCGGGGCGTCCCGACCCAATGAAGATCCTGTTGATCATCGGTGCGGTGGTCGCAGCCCTCGGGCTGTTCCTGCTGGCGACGGCGAGCGCGGATACCACCCTGTTCGCGCAACACTACTGGCAGCTGCTGGCCCTGAACGCAGCGCTCGCGGCCCTGCTCGCTGCGCTGGTTGCCTACCAGCTGATTGCGCTGGCCCGGCGATTGCGCGCCCGGGTCTTCGGCACGCGGCTGACCCTGCGCCTCCTCGTCCGGTTCGCGCTGCTCGCGGTGGTCCCCGGGCTGATCGTCTACACCGTCTCCGTTCAGTTCCTTTCGCGTAGCATCGAATCGTGGTTCGACGTCAAGGTGGATGCCGCGCTGGAAGGCGGCATCAACCTCGGGCAGCAGGTGATCGACCAGCTGCTCTCCGAGCTCCAGTCCAAGGGCCGGGCGATGGGCCTCGAGCTTGCCGACCGGTCTCATGCCCAGCAGGTCGCCATGCTGGACCGCCTGCGGCAGCAAGCGGGCGTGCAGGAGGCGGTGCTGGTGAGCGCAAGCGGGCGCCTGCTGGCGAGCGCGACCGAGGATCTCTCGAGGCTGGTGCCGGAGTTGCCGGCAACCCAGGCGCTGCGCCAGGCGAGAAACAACCGGGTCTACACGAGCGTCGATCTGGTCGCCGGCCGGCCGGTGGCGCTGCGCGTGCTTGCGCCGGTGGGCATCTTCACGCTCGCCGATGAGGCGCGGTTCCTGCAGTTGCGGCAGAACGTTCCTGCCGGGCTGGGACGCAGTGCCGAGGCCGTCGAGGCGGCATATCGCGACTACCGCGAACTCGCGCTGTCCAGGGACGGCCTGAAACGCATCTACATCGTGACGCTGACCTTTGCGCTGCTGATCGCCCTGTTCGTCGCGATCGGGGTATCCGTGACCCAGTCCAACCTGTTGTCCGAGCCGCTTGCCAATCTCGCGGCGGCGACGCAGGCGGTCGCGAGCGGGGATTTCTCGCGCCGTCCGCCCGTGACCAGCCGCGACGAGCTCGGCGTCCTGACGGAATCCTTCAATTCGATGGTGACGCAACTCGGCGATGCGAGGCAGATCGTCGAGGCGAACCGGATCGCCCTCGAGACCGCGAACGCCTATCTCGAGAACGTTCTGGCCAACCTGTCCGCAGGCGTGCTGGTGCTGGACCGCGCGCGCGGACTGACCATCTCGAACCGCGGCGCCGAGGCGATCCTCGGGCCGTCGCTGTCTGCCGCGCTCGCCACGCCGCCGGCGCAGTGGCCGGAGCCGCTCGCGAGCTTCGGCGCAGTGGTGCACGAGGCGCTGGTGGCGCACGGAGAAGCCGCGTGGCAGCGGGAGATCACGCTCGAGGCGAGCGGAAAATCGCTGCTGGTGCGCGGCTCCGCCCTCCCCGCGGCCACGGGCGGCGGTTACGTGCTGGTGTTCGACGACATCTCGCAGCTCATCCAGGCGCAGCGGGCAACCGCATGGGCCGAGGTGGCGCGGCGCCTGGCGCACGAGATCAAGAACCCGCTCACGCCCATCCAGTTGTCCGCGGAACGCCTGGAAATGAAGCTCGCGGAGAAGCTGGGCACGGAGGATGCGCAGACCCTGCGTCGCGCCACGCAGACTATCGTCAGCCAGGTGGGCGCATTGAAGGCCATGGTGGACGACTTCAGCGACTACGCGCGCATGCCGGCACCGTCGCCGGCACTGCTCGACCTGAATGCGCTGGTCATCGAGGTGCTGGCGCTGTACGAGACTTCGAACCTTCCCCTGACGCGCCGCCTGGACGAGCAACTGCCCAGCGTGATGGCCGACTCGGTCCAGGTGCGCCAGGTGATTCACAACCTCCTGCGCAACGCGCAGGATGCCATCGCGCAGGGGGCGACCGGGCAGGCGCCGCAGATCGTGGTCGAAACCCTGCGCCGCGACGCAGGCGTGGAGCTTGCGGTGTCGGATACCGGCGGCGGGTTTCCCGAGACGATGATGACGCGCGTGTTCGAGCCGTATGTCACGACCAAGCCGCGCGGGACCGGCCTCGGGCTGGCGATCGTGAAGAAGATCGTCGATGAGCATCAGGGCAGCATTTCGATAGAGAACCGGGTGGGCATCGGGGCGACGGTTCGCGTCGTCCTGCCGATCCGGACCGCCGGCACGGCATCCGCGCGGGCGGCATGAGCAGCCTCAGGACACGGGACAGGTATGGCGCAGATACTGGTTGTTGACGACGAAATGGGAATACGCGAACTGCTCTCCGAGATTCTCGCGGACGAGGGGCATGAGGTTCTGCTCGCAGAAAGCGCGGGCGCGGCACGCCGGTTCCGCGAACGCCAGCGTCCCGATCTCGTGCTGCTCGATATCTGGATGCCGGACACCGACGGCATCACGCTGCTGAAGGAATGGGCGGCGGGCGGGCAGTTGACGATGCCCGTGGTCATGATGTCCGGGCATGGAACGATCGAGACCGCGGTCGAGGCGACCCGCATCGGGGCGCTCGATTTCCTCGAGAAGCCCATTGCGCTGCAACGCCTGCTGACGACCGTGCGCCGCGCGCTTCGCGTGCGCGAGGTGAGCGCGCCCCGGCAGCTGTCGCTCTCGACGGTGGGCCGGTCTCCGGTCATCACGGAGGTCCGCAAGCGCCTCGCGCAGCTCGCCCAGACGAGCGCGCCGCTGCTGTTGCGCGGAGAGCGCGGGCAGCGACCCGAGCTCTTCGCCCGCCCGCTCGCCGCCCCCGGCAGCCCGTTTCTCGCCGGCGAGGGCCTGCTTGCCGAAGCCCCCTCGGACGTCCTCACTCGCGCCGCGGGCGGCATCCTGTTCATCGCCGACCTGTCGCGGCTCGAGCGTCCCGCGCAGCGCGCGCTGGAGTTCCTGCTGGGACGCGTCGAACGGCACAAGGTCCGCCTCGTCTCGTATTCGCCGGTCGACATGCGTACGCTCTGCGAGCGCCATGATTTCGATCCCGACCTCGCCGCGCGATTGTCGGAACTCACGCTTCGCCTGCCTGCGCTTCGCGATTACGCCGAGGATGTGCCGGACCTCGCGACGCTCATGCTGACCCTGCTGATCGAGGCGCGGGCCTGCCCGCCGCGACGCTATTCCGTCGCTGCCCTGAATGCGCTGCGCCAGCATCGCTGGCCCGGCGACTTCGAGGAACTCGAGGGCGCCGTGAAGGACCTCGCATTCACCGCGCTGGAAGAGGAGATCCAGGCGAGCGACGTCGAGCGCGTCCTCGCGGACCGGGGCTCCGAGCCGCCGCCGGTCGAGCCTGCATTCGACCAGCCCTATCGGGAGGCGCGCGAGGCTTTCGAGCGGCAGTACTTCGAGCGCATGCTGGTGCGCGAAGGGGGCAGCATGTCGCGCGTCGCGGAGCACTCCGGCCTCGAGCGCACGCACCTGTACCGCAAGCTGAAGGCGCTCGGGTTGCAGGTCGGGCGGCGTGAGGAAACCTGACCTGCGCCGGGACTGGCGCCAGACTACAATGTGCGCCCTTTTTGACGCTTCGGGTCCCGCGTGAAAATCGTCATTCTCGGCGCCGGGCAGGTTGGCGGCTCTGTGGCCGAAAGCCTCGCGTCCGAGCAGAACGACATCACGGTCGTCGATATCGATGCGCAACGCCTGCGCGCGCTGCAGGACCGCCTCGACCTGCGCACGGTGGTCGGCAATGCGGCGCATCCTTCGGTGCTCAGGGAAGCGGGCGCGGATGATGCCGACCTGATCATTGCCGTGACGCAGAACGACGAGACGAATCTCGCCGCCTGCAAGATCGCGGCCCGCGCCTTCAACGTGCCGCGGCGGGTCGCGCGGGTGCGCGCTTCCGCATTTCTCGAAGACGAGCGCCTGCTCGGACCGGAGGGATTCGAGGTCGACCTGTCGATCTGCCCTGAACAGGTGCTCACCGACTACATCGTCAAGCTGGTCGAGTTCCCGGAGGCCCTGCAAGTGCTCGATTTTGCCGATGGCAAGGTCAGCCTCGTCGCGGTACGCGCCTACCGGGGCGGGCCGATGGTCGGGCGCCCGGTGAAGGAGATCCGCGAGCACATGCCGCGCACCGAGACGCGGATCGTCGCGATCTTCCGCCGCGACCGGCCGATCGTGCCGACGGGGGACACGGTGATCGAAGCCGATGACGAGGTGTTCTGCCTTGCGGCATCGCGCAACATTCGTGAGGTGATGCGCGAATTGCGACGCATGGACCGCCCGGTGAAACGGGTGATGATCGCCGGCGGCGGAAACATCGGGCAGCGCCTGACGCGGGCGCTCGAGGACGAGTATTCGGTCCGGGTGATCGAACACAACAAGCGGCGCTGCGAGATGCTGGCGGCGCGCGTGCGCAGTGCGCTGGTGCTGAACGGCGACGCCACCGACGAGGAACTCCTGCAGCAGGAGGGGATCGGCGAGATGGACCTGTTCGTCGCCGTGACCAACAACGACGAAAACAACATCATGAGTTCGCTGCTGGCCAAGCGCCTTGGCGCGCGCCGCGTCGTCGCGCTGATCAACCGACGGTCGTACGTCGACCTGCTGCAGAGCGGGGAGATCGACATCGCCATCTCGCCCGCCCAGGCCACCATCGGCAAGCTGCTCGCGCATGTCCGTCGCGGTGACGTGGTGGCGGTGCACAGCCTGCGCCGGGGCGCCGCCGAGGCGCTCGAGGCCGTGGTGCACGGCGACCGGGACTCCTGCCGCCTGACCGGCCGTCGGCTCGAGGAGATCGAGTTGCCGCCGGGCTGCACGATCGGCGCCATCGTGCGCGGCGAGGAGGTGCTGATGGCGCATCACGATGTCAGGATCGAGGCGGGTGACCACGTCATCGTCTTCGTCTCCGACAAGAAAACCCTGCCCAAGGTGGAGAAGCTGTTCCAGGTTGGCGTGCGTTTTCTCTGACCCGGGCGGTCGAAAGCGATGTTGCGCCTCAGCACGATCCTCAATCTGCTCTCGGTGGTCGTCCTGCTGTTCGCCGTCGCCATGGTGGTGCCGCTGGGGGTGTCGCTCCTGGTGCGCGACGGCGCCGAGGATGCCTACGACCTGGCCATCGTGCTCACCGCCCTCGCGGGCGGCATCATCTGGCTGCTGACCCGGCGCGGGCGTCAGGATCTCAGGCCGCGCGACGGTTTCATCTTCGTGGTGCTCGTCTGGACCGTCCTGCCGGCGTTCGCCGCGCTGCCGCTCCTCGCACACCTGCCCGAGCTGTCGCTGACGGACGCGTACTTCGAGGCGATGTCGGGCCTGACGGCCACCGGCGCGACGGTGCTGTCCGGGCTGGACGCGCTGCCGCCGTCGATCAACCTGTGGCGCTGCATGCTGCAATGGCTGGGGGGGATGGGGGTCATCGTGCTGGTGGTCGCGGTGCTGCCCCTGCTGGGGGTCGGCGGCCGGCAGTTGCTCAAGGCGGAAACGCCCGGTCCCATGAAGGACCACCAGCTCACGCCGCGGATCGCCTCGACGGCCAAGGGCTTGTGGCTGGTCTATGTATTGCTGACCGTGCTGTGCGCCCTCGCCTACGTCTGGGCGGGCATGAGCACGCTCGATGCCGTCATGCATGCCTTCACCACGATATCGCTCGGCGGCTTCTCGTCGCATGACCTGAGTCTGGGGTTCTGGGCTTCGCCCGCGATCGAGGCCTGCGCCATCGTGTTCATGGTGGTGGCCGGGGTGAACTTCGGGACGCATTTTCTCGCGCTGCGCCGGCGCAGCCTGAGGAGCTACGCAAGTGACACCGAGGCGCGCGCCTTCGTTGCGGTGCTTCTGGCGAGCGTCGCCCTGCACGCGGGCTACCTGACCCTGCAGGGCGTATACGCCGACCCCGGCGTGGCATTGCGCTACGCGGCCTTCAATGTCGTGTCGGTCGCAACCACCACCGGGTACTCGACCACGGACTATGCGGCCTGGCCGGTATTCGTCTCGCTCTGGATGCTGATGCTGTGCACGTTCTGCACCTGCTCGGGCTCCGCCGGGGGCGGCATCAAGATGATGCGCGCGCTGCTGATGCTGCAGCAGGCCTCCCGCGAACTGGCGCGCATCGTCCATCCGCGCGCACTGATCCCGGTGAAGCTCGGCGGGCAGGTGGTCGAGAACAACGTGATCTTTGCAGTGCTCGCCTACATGCTGGTGTACGGCGCCACCCTGACAGCCTTGACGATGCTGCTCACCGCAACCGGCCTTGATTTCCTGACCTCCTTTTCTGCCGCCGCCGCAAGCCTCAACAACCTCGGACCCGGCCTGGGCGAGGTCGGACCCGCGACCACCTACGCGCTGCTCTCGGATTTCCAGAAATGGATCTGCACCCTCGCCATGCTGCTCGGGCGGCTTGAACTGCTGACGGTGTTCGTCCTGCTGAGCCCCGCCTTCTGGCGTCGCTAGTGCGCACGCCGGTGCATTTCGTGACCGGCGACGGCGCGCGCGAATGGGCCGCCACGGCCCTGGCGAACCGGCCCGGCTGGGCGGTCTGCCAATCTGCGGGCTGTCCCTGCTGCGTCGGTCGGGTGATGCTGCAGGTCACGCTCGCACGGCTCCTGCGCGAGCAAAGGCCCGAACGGGTTCTGGTGGTGGCTCTTGCACACACGCACGAAGACGCCGCGCTCGCCATGCTGCGCGAGCCGCCGCTCGGCGACTACGTGATTGAAGGGCGACCGATCCGCCTGCCGCAGGATGCTGCCCTTGCGCCGGAGGCACTGGACCGGGCCTGAGTCGAACCCGAGCCTCCGGGGCGTTCGCAGGTCCGCCCGCTGCATGCGGCGCCTGTCGGCGCCGGGTGCGGACCGGGGTTCAGCTCTTCTTCTTCTCCTTTTCGGGACGGCCCGGCCGCTTCTTGCCGTAGCTGCCCTTGTAGATCTTTCCCTTGCGTGTTCTCTTGTCGCCCTTGCCCATCGTGCCTCCGGTCGTTGAACGCCGATTATAGCGAGGCTAGGCGAGGGCCTGCGCAGCGGCGGGCTCGTAGGCGAGATTGGGCGCGAGCCAGCGCTCCATCTCGGCAAGCGGCAAGCCCTTGCGCTGCGCGAGCGATTCGACCTGGTCGCGTCCCACCTTGCCCACCGCGAAGTAGCGCGCTTCCGGGTGCGAGAAGATGAACCCCGAAACCGCGGATACCGGCAGCATGGCGTAGGACTCCGTCAACTGCATGGCGGCGTTCGCCGGCGCGTCCAGGAGCTCGAACAGCGGCCCTTTCTCGGTGTGGTCCGGGCAGGCGGGGTAGCCGGGGGCCGGGCGGATGCCGCGGTAGGCTTCCGCCACGCGCTGCTCGTTGGTGAGCGCCTCGTCCGGCGCGTAGCCCCAGAACTCGCGCCGCACGCGTTCGTGCAGATGCTCGGCAAAGGCCTCCGCAAGCCGGTCGGCGAGCACCTTGAGCATGATCGCGTTGTAGTCGTCGTGTTCAGACTCCAGCGCCGCCAGCCGGGCCTCGAAGCCGCCTGTGCTGACCGCGAAGGCGCCGATCCAGTCGGGCACGCCGCTTTCAGCCGGGGCGATGAAATCCGCGAGGCAGAGGTTCGGCCGGCCCGCCGGCTTGTGGTTCTGCTGGCGCAGGTTGTGAAAGACCATTGCCGGGGTCCGGCGCGCGTCGTCGCCGTAGATCGCAATGTCGTCCGCGTCGATGCGCGCGGCGGGAAACAGGCCGAGCACGCCGTTCGCGCGGATCCACTTCTCCCCGACGATCCGCTCGAGCATCGCCTGGCCTTCGGCGAACACGCGACGCGCCGCTTCACCAACGACCGGATCCTCGAGAATCGCGGGGTAGGGGCCGGAGAGTTCCCAGGCCTGGAAGAACGGTCCCCAGTCGATGTACGGCACGAGGCGCTCGAGCGGATAGTCGGCGAGCACCGTCAGCCCGGGCTGGCGCGGTTGCGGCGGCTGGTACGCGGTCCAGTCCGTCTGCAGGCCGCGCGTCCTTGCTTCCGCGATGGAATGCAGCGGCCCCGGGCCCTTCTTGTCCCGGTGCTGCGCGCGGATGCGCTCGTAGTCGGCGCGCACTGTCTCCAGGTAGCCGGGCCCGCCCTCGGCGGACAGCATGCTCTGCACCACCTGCACGCTGCGCGAGGCGTCCGGGACGTAGATCACCGGGCCCGAATACTGGGGCGCGATCTTGACCGCGGTATGCACCCGCGACGTGGTGGCGCCGCCGATCAGCAGCGGCAGCGTAAACCCTTCGCGCTCCATCTCGCGCGCCACGTGCGCCATTTCCTCCAGCGACGGCGTGATCAGCCCGGAGAGCCCGATGACGTCGGCATGATGCTCGCGCGCCGCCTCGAAGATCTTCCTGAACGGCACCATGACGCCGAGGTTGAAGACTTCGTAGTTGTTGCACTGGAGCACCACGGCAACGATGTTCTTGCCGATGTCGTGGACATCGCCCTTCACCGTGGCGATCACCACGCGGCCCTTGCTGCGCGCGGTGTCGCCGCTTTTCGCCTTCTCGGCCTCGATGAAGGGGATCAGGTGCGCCACCGCCTGCTTCATCACGCGCGCGGACTTCACCACCTGCGGCAGGAACATCTTCCCGGCGCCGAACAGGTCGCCGACGACGTTCATGCCATCCATCAGCGGCCCTTCGATCACGTCGAGCGCCCGGACGGCGGTGGATCGGGCTTCTTCGGTGTCCTCGACGATGTGACTGGTCACGCCGGCCACCAGCGCGTGGACGATGCGCTCGTTCACCGTGCCGCGACGCCAGGCGTCGTCGTCCTTGACGGTGCGCCCGGCGCTGCGCACGGTGTTGGCGAACTCGACCAGCCGCTCGGTGGCATCCGGCCTGCGCGCGAACAGCACGTCGTCCACGTGGGCGAGAAGCCCGGGTTCGATCTCGGCATAGACGCCGAGCTGGCCCGCGTTCACGATCCCCATCGTCATGCCGGCCTGTACCGCGTGGTAGAGGAACACGGTGTGCATCGCCTCGCGCACCGGGTCGTTGCCGCGGAACGAGAACGACAGGTTCGAGACCCCGCCCGACACCGAGGTCCCGGGCAGGTGGGCGCGGATCCAGCGCGTCGCCTCGAGGAAATCGATCGCGTAGCGGTCGTGCTCCTCCAGTCCGGTCGCTACGGCGAAGATGTTCGGGTCGAAGATGATGTCCTCGGCCGCGAACCCGGCCTCGCGCACCAGCAGGTCGTGGGCCCGCTGGCAGATCGTCGTGCGCCGCTCCAGCGTGTCCGCCTGTCCCTGCTCGTCGAAGGCCATGACGATCACGGCGGCGCCGTAGCGGTGCACCAGGCGCGCCTGCCTGAGGAACTCCGCCTCGCCTTCCTTGAGGCTGATGGAATTGACGATGCCCTTGCCCTGCACGCACTTCAGGCCGGCCTCGATCACGCTCCACTTGGAGGAATCGATCATCACCGGAACGCGCGCGATATCGGGTTCGGAGGCGATCAGGTTCAGGAAAGTGGTCATGGCGAGCTCGGAGTCGAGCATCGCCTCGTCCATGTTGACGTCGATGATCTGGGCGCCGTTCTCCACCTGCTGGCGAGCCACCGACAGGGCCTCGGCATACTGTCCCCCGAGGATCAGGCGCGAGAAGGCCTTCGAGCCCGTGACGTTGGTGCGTTCGCCGACGTTCACGAACAGGGACTCCTCGCCGATGTTGAGCGGCTCCATGCCCGCGAGGCGCAGGCGCGCCGGCGGCCGCGGCAGACCGCGCGGGCGAACGCCCTCGAGCGCCTCGCCGATGGCGCGGATGTGCTCGGGCGTCGTGCCGCAGCAGCCCCCGGCGATGTTCAGCCAGCCGGCACGGCCCCATTCGCCCATGTGGCGCGCCATCGACTCCGGGGATTCGTCGTACTCGCCGAAGGCGTTCGGCAGCCCCGCGTTCGGGTGGCAGCAGACGTGGGTTTCGGCAAGCGTCGAGAGCTCCTCGACATAGGGCCGCAGCTCGTGCGCGCCAAGCGCACAGTTCAGCCCCACGGCCAGCGCGCGCGCGTGGCGCACCGAGTTGTAGAACGCCTCGGTGGTCTGGCCCGACAGCGTGCGTCCGCTCGCATCGGTGATGGTGCCGGAGACGATCACCGGCAGTCGCGCACCGCGCGCCGCGAACGCGCCTTCCAGCGCGAAGATCGCGGCCTTCGCGTTGAGCGTGTCGAAGATCGTCTCGACCATCACGAGGTCGACACCGCCCTCGAGCAGGCCGTCGAGCGCCTCGGCGTAGGCCGCCACCAGCGCGTCGAAGTTCACGCCGCGGAATCCCGGGTCGTTGACGTCCGGCGAGATCGAGGCGGTCTTCGAGGTGGGGCCGAGCACGCCGACCACGAAGCGCGGTCGCGTGGCGTCCCGCGCCTGCGCCGCGTCGACCGCGGCGCGTGCGAGGCGCGCCGCCTCGAGGTTGATCTCGCGCGCCAGCCCCTGCATGCCGTAGTCCGAGAGCGAAATCGCGGTGGCGTTGAAGGTGTTCGTCTCGATCAGGTCGGCGCCGGCGTCCAGGTAGGCCGCGTGGATGTTGCGGATCAGCCCGGGCTGCGTCAGCACCAGCAGGTCGTTGTTGCCGCGCAGGTCGGTATCCCAGTCGCGAAAGCGCGGGCCGCGATAGTCCTCTTCCGCGAGCCGTTCGCGCTGGATCATGGTCCCCATCGCGCCGTCGAGCAGGGCGATGCGGGACGAGAGCAGGGCGCGCAGGCGGTCGGCGGAATGGATGCGGCGCATGGATCTCCTGAAAAGCAAAAGGCCCGTTCAGCATTCGCCAGAAACGGGCCTTTCGCACGTCTCTTTAGCGAATTTGTTTTTCCCGCCGCGGACCTTCGTTCGCGACAGTGCGGCGCCCGCAAGCTGAACGTCAAATCGGCGCCGGCGCGCAACGCGCGCGCCACGGCCGCCAGTGTGCCGTCGCGAGGACGTGCTGTCAATCATCGCGCAGGTATAATTCCGATAACTTTCAAGGACTTTCACCATGAAGCACCTCGAACCCAAAGAGACCGTCGAGTTCCTGAAGCGCAGCCCGGACGCCCTGTTCATCGATTGCCGCAGCGAGATGGAGTACCTGTTCGTCGGGCACCCGGCCGGCGCGCTGCATGTGGGCTGGAACGACGGCCCGGACTGGGAGGTCAACCCGCATTTCGTCGGACAGGTCCGCAAGCTCGCGGGCACGAACCACAATACGCGGCCGATCGTGCTCATTTGCCGCAGCGGCAACCGGTCGATCGAGGCGGGTGAGGCGCTCGAGCGCGCGGGGTTCACCCGCGTGTACAACGTGCTGCACGGCTTCGAGGGGGAACTGAACGAACGCCACCAGCGCAACCAGATCGCCGGCTGGCGCTTCGAGGGCCTGCCGTGGGAGCAATGCTGACGTCGCGGGCGCGCGCCGCGGGCCGCGCCTGCGCGCGATGACGGCCTCCGGGTTCCGGTCGATCGTCGCGCGCTTCGAGTGCCTGGTGCAGTGGGGCGACTGCGACCCGCTCGGCATCATTTTCTATCCCACCTACTTTCGCTGGATGGACGCGGCGACCTGGTCGTTCCTCGACGGGGTCTACGGCATCGCCCGCATGAAGTCCGAGCGCATCGTCATGCCGCTGGTGTCCGCCGAGTGCCGGTTCCTGCATCCGGCCGAGCACAACGACCGTTGCGAGGTGCGCTCGCGCATCGCCCGCTTCGGCGGCAAGTCCTTCATCGTCGCGCACGACATCGTGCGACAGGACGGCACCGCGCTCGCGAGCGGCACCGAGACCCGGGTCTGGGCGCGCCGGCTGGCCGAAGGCGAGGGGCCGGGGATCCGCGGCGAATCCGTGCCCGAGGCGATCAAGGCGCTGTTCGCCGAACGCTAGCGCGCGTGCCGAGGCGCGCGACCCGGCGCGCGTTCAGCCCTCGGCGTCGGCCTGCTTCGAAGGCTGCGCCCGGTCGAAGGCCTCGAGCTTCATGCAGGCGTCGAAGGCCATCATCGTGCGCGGGTAGGGCGAGAGGTCGCAGTCGAAGCGTTGCGCGTTGAAGATCTGCGGCACCAGGCAGATGTCCGCGAGCGTCGGCGTTTCGCCGTGGCAGAAAGCGCCGCGCACCCCGGTGTCGCGCAACGCAGCCTCGAACTTGCCGAGGCCGTCTGCCACCCAGTGGCGATACCAGGCATTCACCCCGGCCTCGTCCAGGCCGATGTGCTTGCGCAGGTGTTGCAGGACGCGCAGGTTGTTGACCGGATGGATCTCGCAGGCCACCAGCAGCGCCAGCGCGCGCACCGTCGCGCGCGCCGCGGGTTCGCGCGGCAGGAGCGCCGGCTCGGGATGCGTTTCCTCCAGGTACTCGATGATCGCCAGCGACTGCGTGAGGCGCAGTCCGTCCACCTGCAGCGTCGGCACCAGCGCCTGGGGATTGATCGCCGTGTAGGCCGCCCCGCGATGCTCGCCCTTCGGCAGGTGGACGTAGTGCGGCGTCCAGGCGAGGCCCTTCAGGTTAAGCGCGATGCGCACCCGGAAGGCCGCGGAACTCCTGAAGTAGGTGTGCAGGTCCATGCGGATTCAGGGCGCCTCGATGATGCTGACCTTGAGTTCTCCGACCCCCTCGACGGTGGCGTGGAGCTCGTCGCCCGGCTTGACCGGGCCGACCCCGGCCGGCGTGCCGCTGTAGATGATGTCGCCCGGGACCAGCGTGTAGTACTCCGAGAGGTAGGCGATCTGTTCGGGCACCGACCAGATCATCTCGGAAAGATCGGCATTCTGGCGCGTCTTGCCGTTCACCAGCAGCGAGATGCCGCCCTTGTCCGGATGGCCGATCTTCGCCGCGGGCACCAGCGCGCTGCACGGCGCGGCTTCATCGAAGTCCTTGCCGAAATCCCAAGGCCGGCCATGGTCCTTGCCGAGTTGCTGCAGGTCGCGGCGCGTCATGTCGAGGCCGACGCCGTAGCCGAAGATATGCGCGTTCGCGTCCTTGGCCGCGATGCGGCAGCCGCCCTTCGCGATCGCGACCACCATCTCGGTCTCGTAGTGGTAGTTCGCGGTCTTCAGCGGGTAGTGCACCTTGCCGCCGCCGGCGACGAGAGCGTGCGCCGACTTGATGAAGAAGAACGGCATTTCGCGTCCGTCGCCGCCCATCTCCTTCTGGTGTTCGACATAATTGCGGCCGACACAGAAGATCCTGCGGACCGGAAACAGGTCGGTGCTGCCGGCGACCGGCAGCGCGGGCGGGGTCCACAGCGGAAGTACGTAGGCCATCGGGGCGTCCTCGGGAGGAAAAACCCCGATTCTAGACGGCCCCGCCGAGCTCGCGCTGCAACTGCTCGCGCAGCTTGTAGCGCTGCATCTTGCCGGTTGCGGTGCGCGGAAGTTCCGCCACGACACGGATCCATTTCGGCCGCTTGTGGCGCGGCAGCTTCGCGGCGCAGGCCTCGCCGGCCGCGTCAGTCGCGGCGCGCGCGTCGTCGCGCGCGATCACGAACAGCGCGAGTCGCTCGAAGCCGTCTGCGTCCATGACGCTCACGCAGGCAGCCTCGAGCACCGCGTCGAGTCCCGACACTGCCTCCTCCACGTCGCCGGGCTGGACCCACTGGCCCGCGACCTTGAGGAACTCGTCCGCGCGGCCCTGGTGCGCGTAACAGTCCTCCGCGTCGCGCACGAACACGTCTCGCGTGCAGAACCAGCCGTCGACAAACTGCTCGCGCGTCGCCTCGGGGCGGTTGACGTAACCGAGCGCGAGGGCCGGATGCCGGACCCAGAGCACGCCGGGCTCGCCCGGCGCCGGTTCGGCCCCCGCCTCGTTCAGCAGGCGGACCTCGACGCCGGCGAGCGGGCGGCCGGTGCGCACCCCCGAGGCCGAGACGCCGGCCGCGGCGAGCGCCACGCAGAACGTTTCCGACATGCCGTAGGCGCTGACGATCTCCCGGCCGGTGGCCTCGCGCCAGGGCGCGGCCACCGACACCGGCAGGCGTTCGCCGGCCGAGACGTAGTGGCGCACCTTGTCCAGCCCGGCGCGCTGCGCCGGCGGCAGCGCGAGCAGGCGGCGATAGAACGAGGGCACGCTGAACACCGCCGTCGGCGCGTGGCGATCGATGAGCGCCGCCACGGTTTCGGCCTCCGCCCAGTCCGGATGCAGGAGCGCCGTGGCGCCGACCGACAGGGGCCCGAGCAACCCGTTCTCCAGCGCGTAGGAGAAGAACAGCTTCGAGGTGGCGAACACCGTGTCGCCGGCCTGCAGGCCGAGCAGGTCGCGCTCGAGCTGCCCGCAGGTCTCGATGGTCCGGTGCGTGTGAATGATCCCCTTCGGCCGGCCGGTGGTGCCCGAGGAATAGATCCACAGGGCCGGCTCACCGGGGGCGGCGTCAAAGGCCTCGGCGTGCGCGGGCGCGCGCGCGAGCGCGTCGCGCCAGGCGGGAACGCCGGGAAGCGGCTCCGCGCCGGCGATTGCCAGCACGCCTTCGCCCGCCAGTTGCGCGGTCAAGTCGGGTTGCGCGCGCGCGAAGTCCGCCTCGACGATCGCCAGGCGCGCCTCGCTGTCGGTGCGGATATGCAGAAAATCCGCGGGCGAGATCTTGGTGTTGAGCGCGACCGCGATCATGCCGGCATGCACCGCGCCGAGCCAGGCGGCGACGAACTCCGGCGTGTCGCGCATCAAGAGCAGCACCCGGTCGCCCGGCGCCGCGCCGAGCGCGCGCAGCGCGCCCGCGGCGCGCATCACGCGGGCCGCCAGTGCTGCGTAGTCGATGCGCTCGTCGCCGCACAGCAAGGCCGTGCGGGTCCCGTGCCGCGCGAGTGCCGCGGCGTCAAGCAGGCGGTGAGCGCTGTTCATGGATCGAGGCTCGAGCCCGTCGCGCCGCGGTTGCGGGCGGGGCGGACCCTGCACTACGATGCTAGCGCCACGACCGTTCGACGGTCAAACTGTTTGCTCCCCAAACGATCCGCACCGGAATGCCTGCAGATGCCACGCCGTGCGACCGGACCTGAAGCGATGCAGCGGCCGCTTGAACAGGGCGTGCTGCCCGACCTGCTCGGCTATCGCCTGCGGCGCGCGCAGCAGGCGGTGTTCCGCGACTTTGCCGCGAGCGTGCCCGAGTTCTCGCCCGGGCGCGCCGGCATGCTGATGCTGATCGACGCCAACCCGGGCGTGACGCAGAGCCGGCTTGCCCAGGCGGTGGGGCTGGACCGCTCGACCATGGTCGGCGTGCTCGACCAGCTCGAGAAGCGCGGCTGGATCGAGCGGCGCAAGGGCGAGGACCGCCGCACCAACGGCCTGTCGCTGACGAGTACCGGGCGCGAGGCGCTCCGGCGCACGCGGCGAAGCATCGCCGCCCACGAGAAGCGCGTCGCCAGCCGCCTGACGCCGGCCGAGCGTGCGGCGCTGCTCGACCTGCTCGGCAAGCTCTGCGCCGACTGAAACGACGCGGGGCGCCGAAGCGCCCCGGTCTGGCTGCCGTGCCGCAGACGCTACATGCGGTAGGCGGCCTCGCCGTGGGAGGTGACGTCCAGCCCTTCGCGCTCTTCTTCCTCGCTCACCCGCAGGCCGATCGTGACGTCGACCAGCTTGAAGGCGATGAAGGCAACGACCGCGGAAAGGATCACCGTCACCAGCACGCCGGTGGCCTGCGTGAGCACCTGGTCGAAGATCGAGTACTCGGGCGACGCCTTGTTCGCGACATAGTCGTAGATGCCCGAGCCGCCGAGCGAAGGCGCGGCGAACACGCCGGTGAGCAGGGCGCCGACGATGCCGCAGGTGCCGTGCACGCCGAACACATCCAGCGAATCGTCCGCGCCGAGCAGGCGCTTCAGGCCGTTCACGCCCCAGAACCCGGCCAGGCCGCCGGCGAAGCCGATGACCAGCGCGCCGACCACGCCGACGAAGCCGCAGGCCGGAGTGATCGCCACCAGCCCGGCGACCGCGCCTGAAGCGGCACCCAGTGCCGAAGCCTTGCCGCGCGCGACGGATTCGACCAGCAGCCAGGCGAGCGTTGCCGCTGCGGTGGCGACGATGGTGTTGAGGAAGGCGATCGCCGCCGTGCCGGTGGCCTCGAGGTTGGACCCGGCGTTGAAGCCGAACCAGCCGGCCCACAGCAGGCAGGCGCCGATCATCGTGAACGGCACGTTGTGCGGGGCCATGGACTCCTTGCCGAAGCCCACGCGACGCCCGATCACGTAGGCGCCCACCAGGCCAGCGATCCCGGCGTTGATATGCACCACGGTGCCGCCGGCGAAGTCGAGCGCGCCCTTCTGCCACAGCCAGCCCGCGGCGGCCGTGACCGTCTCGAGCGACTTGGCGTCGGTGATCGCGTCCGGACCGTCCCAGTACCAGACCATGTGCGCCATCGGCAGGTACGAGAAGGTGAACCACAGCACGCCGAAGAGCAGCACCGCGGAGAACTTCGCGCGCTCTGCGAAGGCGCCGACGACCAGCGCCGTGGTGATCGCGGCGAAGGTCAGCTGGAAGGCGATGAAGGTGAGCTCCGGAATCGCGACACCCTTGGAGAAGGTCGCGCCCAGCGAATCCGCGGTCACGCCGGCGAGGAACATCTTCGAGAACCCGCCGATGAAGGCATTGCCGCCGGTGAATGCCATGGAGTAGCCGTAGACCACCCACAGCACCGCGATGACGCAGAAGGTGACGAACACCTGCATCAGCACCGAGAGCGTGTTCTTCGCGCGCACCATGCCGCCATAGAACAGCGCGAGCCCCGGGATCGTCATCAGGATGACGAGCGCCGTGGAGATCATCATCCAGGTGGTGTCGCCCTTGTCGACCTTCGGTGCCGGCGCCGCTGCAGCGGCGGCTTCGGCGGGCTTGGCCATGTCCGCGGCCGGCTTTGCCATCGGGACGGAAGCGGCGGACTTCGCCGCCTCGGCGGCCGCGGCCGGCTTGTCCGCCATCGGGGCGGCGGGCTTGTCCTGCGCCAGTGCCGCGCCACCGAAGGCGAGACCGCCGAGCAATGCGACATACGCGATGAGTTTTTTCATTGCCATCTCCTTACAGCGCCGCCGCATCGGTCTCGCCGGTGCGGATGCGTATGACGTTCTCCAGATCGAACACGAAGATCTTGCCGTCGCCGATCTTGCCGGTGTTCGCCGCTTTTTCGATCGCCTCGATGACCTGCTCGAGCAGCTCGGACTTGATGGCGATCTCGAGCTTCACCTTGGGCAGGAAGTCGACCACGTATTCCGCGCCGCGATACAGCTCGGTGTGGCCCTTCTGGCGGCCGAAGCCCTTGACCTCGGTGACCGTGATGCCCTGCACGCCGATGGCCGAAAGCGCCTCGCGCACCTCGTCCAGCTTGAAGGGCTTGATGATTGCAGTAACGAATTTCATGTGTGATCTCCGGCCGCGGGCGCGTGCGCGCCCGCGGGTCATTGGGGTGGAAAACTAGAACGTCTTGGCGAAGGTCACGAGCACGCGGCCCTTGCCGGCCTGGTAGGCGCCGGCGCCGCCTGCCGCGGTGCCGAAGCAGTAGTCCTGCCCGGCGGCGCAGTTGTCCTTGGCGTTGGTGTCGGACACGGCCACGCCGAGCGTGCCGAAGCCGAGTTCCTTGGTGACGCCGAGTTTCCAGTCGCTGTAGCTCGCGCTGCCGCGACCCTTGACGCTCTGGTGGCCGACGTGGGCCACGAGGCCGAAGCCGCTGCCGAGGTCGAAGGTTCCCGTCAGGTCGAGGTAGCCGCTGCCCTTGGTCTTGTCGTTGGCATTCGCCGTCTTGGTCCAGCCGAAGAGGCTGGTGGTGGTCGAGGAGTACTTGATCGAGAACCACTTGTAGGACAGCCCGGCATAAAGCTCGGTGGTATCCGGCCTGCCCGCGCCACCAGGCTTGTTGGTGCCCGGATAGTTGTAGGTCAGGATGCCGACGTCGTAGCCGAGGTCGCCGGTGATGCTGCCCTTGTAGCCGCCGTAGAGGTCGACTTCCAGGCTTGCGCTCGGGCTCCGGCCGCCGGCCACGACCGGGCCGTTGTCGCTGATCCAGCTGATGTTCGAGCCCCAGGCGCCGACGTAGAAGCCGCTGGCATGGGCATAATCGATGCCGCCCTGCAGCGCCGGCTTGCCGCGCGTCTGCGCGATGCCGCGGTAGAGGTACTCCGAGGCCAGCGTCAGGTTGCCGGAAAAGTTGTGCGGCGACTTCGCCGCGGCCTGCGCCTGGACGAGGGTCGGTACCGCAAGCGTGGCGGCAAGGGTGGAAAGGACAAGGGCTTTGCGCATGAGATGGCTCCGTGGGCAGATAATGGGAATGACAGGAGCCCATTAGCAGATACTGTGCCAGGTAAAATAATGAATTCATTCAATGCGTTGAAAGCCGACATGAAGTCCGTCGCAGAGACCTCGCACCGGGCTGGAGCGGGTGAATACGCCGCCGCACCGGTTTGGTGCGTCGCGTTCGGCAAACGAACCGGAGAGCCCCGATGATCGACGCCCGCCTGCTGGACGATCTCGCCGCGCGCCTGCGCGCCGCCTCGCGCGACAGCCCGGCGCAGGACCTCGAAAAAAACCTGCGCGCGCTGCTCGGCGCGTTCTTCGACCGCTTCGACGTCGTGCTGCGCGAGGACTTCGACGTGCAGAAACGGCTGCTCGAGCGTGCGCAGGGCCGCCTCGCGGAACTCGAAGCGCGCCTCGCCGAACTCGAGGCGCGCAGCAAGCGGTAAACCGCCGACCGGCGCGACGCGTTGTTCCCGAAAGGGGATGACGCATGTCGCTTGCGCTGGTGGCGAGCCGCGCGCTTGCCGGGATCGACGCGCCCGAAGTCACGGTCGAAGTGCACCTCGGCCCGGGCCTGCCGACCTTCAACATCGTCGGCCTGCCCGACGCGGAGGTGCGCGAGTCGAAGGATCGCGTGCGCGCCGCGCTGAACCACGCGCGCTTCGACTTTCCGCAGCGGCGCATCACGGTGAACCTCGCACCGGCCGACCTGCCGAAGGATTCCAGCCGGCTCGACCTGCCGATCGCGCTCGGCATCCTGGCCTCGAGCGGGCAGGTGCCGGCGGAGGCGCTCGAGGGCCTCGAGTTCGCGGGCGAGCTGTCCCTCACCGGTGAGCTGCGTGCGGTGCGCGGCGCGCTGGCAATGGCGCTCGGCGCGGGCCGCGCGCAGCGCGGTTTCGTGGTCGCTGCGGAGAATGCCCAGGAAGCGTCGCTGGCCGGAACCGGGCCGGTCCTGCCTGCGCGAACCCTGCTTGAAGTGTGCGCTCACCTGACTGGTGACGCGCCGTTGGCAAGGCATCACGCAGCGCCGCGGGCGACGCCGCCCGAGCGCGCAGACCTCGTCGATGTCAGGGGCCAGCCCGCCGCGCGGCGTGCGCTGGAGGTCGCCGCCGCCGGCGGCCACGCCCTGCTGATGATCGGCCCCCCGGGCACCGGCAAGACCATGCTCGCCACCCGCCTGCCCGGCCTGCTGCCGCAGATGACGGACGAGGAGGCGCTTGCTGTCGCGGCGGTGTACTCGGCCTCGCGGGTCGGTTTCGACGCGTCGCGCTGGGGCGAGCGCCCGTATCGCGCGCCGCACCATTCGGCCTCCAGCCGCGCACTGGTCGGTGGCGGCAGCCCGCCACGGCCGGGCGAGATCTCGCTCGCCCATCACGGCGTGCTGTTTCTCGACGAACTGCCGGAGTTCCCGCGCGACGCGCTCGAAGCCCTGCGCGAGCCGATGGAGTCCGGCGCGATCGTCATCGTGCGCGCTGCGCACACCGCGCGCTACCCGGCGCGCTTCCAGCTGGTGGCGGCGATGAACCCCTGTCCCTGCGGTTACCTTGGCGATGCGCGCGGGCGTTGCCGCTGCACGCCCGACCAGGTGGCGCGTTATCGCGCCAAGGTCTCGGGGCCGCTGATCGACCGCATCGATCTGTGCATCGAACTGCCCGCGGTGGCGCACGAGGACCTGGTCAAGGCTTCGCCCGGCACGCCGAGTTCAGTGGTGCGTGTGCGGGTCGCGCAGGCGCTCGAGCGGCAGCGCGACCGACAGGGTGTGCCGAACGCCAGGCTCGACGCCGCCGGCATCGAGCGCCATTGCACGCCGGACGCGGCCGGCGCTGCGCTGCTCGCGCAGGCCTTCGCACGACTCGGGCTCTCGGCGCGCGCCTATCATCGCGTGCTCGCGGTGGCGCGCACCATTGCAGATCTTGCGCAGGCGCCACGCATCGGCGCGGCCCATATCGGTGAGGCGATTGGCTATCGGCGCGCGACGGGAATCTAGCCGGGGCGCCGAAAAGCGTCATATAGTAACATATATGTTACCATACGGCGCAATCCGGCGCGGCGCACACTGAGGCACCGCTACCATCCGGTTCGACCAGGTCGCCGCTCCTGATTCCGGACAGCCTCATCGTCCGGAATCAGGAGCGGCGAAACACGGCGCTCGATTGTGCGCGGTGGCGAATCGCAGGCAATGTTTCGCCCTTTCTTTGTTCACGATGAAGCTGTGCACAAAGAAAGGGCGATCTGTTTAAAAGCAAACCCGAACCGCGCGCTCGGCTCAACCCCCAAACGCCGAAATCCCCGTCTGCGCCCGCCCCAGCACCAGCGCATGAATGTCATGCGTCCCTTCTAGCGTGTTCACCGTCTCGAGGTTCATCAGGTGGCGGATGACGTGGTACTCGTCGGCGATGCCGTTGCCGCCGTGCATGTCGCGCGCGACGCGCGCGATCTCGAGCGCCTTGCCGGCGCAGTTGCGCTTCAGGAGCGACACCATCTCGGGGCTGGCGCGTCCGGCGTCGCGCAGGCGGCTCACCTGCAGGCAGGCGAGCAGGCCGAGGGAAATCTCGGTCTGCATGTCGGCGAGCTTTTTCTGCACCAGCTGGTTGGCGGCGAGCGGCCGGCCGAACTGCTTGCGATCGAGCGTGTACTGGCGCGCGGCGTGCCAGCAGAATTCCGCCGCCCCCATCGCGCCCCAGCAGATGCCGAAGCGCGCGTTGTTCAGGCAGGCAAAGGGCGCGGCGAGGCCGCGCGCGCCGGGCAGGCGCTGCGCCTCGGGCACGAATACTTCGTCCATGACGATCTGCCCGGTGGGCGAGGCGCGCACCGAGAACTTGCCCTCGATCTTGTGGGTAGACAGGCCCTTCATGCCGCGCTCGAGGATGAAGCCGCACACCGCGTTGCCCTCGTCCTTCGCCCAGACGATCATCACATCCGCTATTGGCGCGTGGGTGATCCAGGTCTTGGTGCCGCTCAATGTGTAGCCGCCCTCCGCCGCGCGCGCCCGCGTGGTCATGCTGCCCGGGTCGGAACCGTGGTCGGGTTCGGTCAGGCCGAAGCAGCCGAGTTTCTCGGCGCGCGCCATGGCGGGCAGGTAGCGCTCGCGCTGTTCGTCGCTACCGAAGAGGTGGATCGGCATCATGGAAAGCGCGCTCTGCACGCCCATGGCCGACCTGAAGCTGGTGTCGACGCGCTCGAACTCGCGCGCGACCAGCCCGTAGGCGACATAGCTGATGCCGGCGCAGCCGTAGCCTTCCAGCGTCGCGCCGAGATAGCCCTGCGCCGCCATCTCCTTCATTACGTCCGGGTCGAAGGTCTCATGGCGGTTCGCTTCGAGGATGCGCGGCATCAGCCGGTCCTGCGCGAACCTGCGCGCGGCGTCGCGCACCTGGATTTCCTCGTCCGAGAGCAGGTCATCGAGCCGCAGCGGGTCGCGCCAGTCGAATGACGCGCCCTGCATCGCGTCGATGCGCAGTCGTGCCTCGTCGGCCTCGCTCATCGTCCCGCCCGTCCCGCGGACTCGCTCAGGCCTTGCGCAGCGGCCGGAACTTCGGGATGCCGGCCTTGTCGCTGATGTCCTCGAAATGCACTTCCAGCCGCATGCCGATCTTCAGGTCCTCCGGCTCGCAGTCGGTCACCTGCGCGTACATGCGCGGGCCGTCGTCGAGGTCGACCATGCACATCAGCACCGGCAGGTCGGCCTGCCAGCCCGGGAAGTTCATGCCGACGGTGCGCGAGATGGTGAAGCTGTACACCGTGCCGAAGGGCTTGGCATCGGTCCAGACGAGGCCGCGGCTGCCGCACTCGATGCACCAAGGCTTGGGATAGAAGTTGAAGGTCGCGCAGCGCGGGCATTTCTGCAGCACGAAGCGGCGTTCCTTGGCCGCGGTCCAGAACGGCCGTGTCATGTCGGTGAGTTCGGGGAGCGGCTTGTGCAGCGTGGTCTCGGCCATGGCTCAGGCCTCCGTGCCGAAAATGAGGGAAATGCAGCTGCGCCCCGGCTTGGCGTAGGGGATGCCGCCGAAGCCGCAGCTTGCGCCGATCATCGCGTTCTTCACCTGTCGCTCGCCCGCCTCGCCGCGCAACTGGGTGACCGCCTCGATCAGCGGCATGAAGCCGCCGATGGCGCCGCCGGGCTGGCCGCCGGAGAGCTGGCCGCCGTCGGTGGAGAGCGGAAACTCGCCGTCGAAGCGCAGGCTGCGTTCGTCGATGAACTTCCCGGCCTCGCCCTTCTTGCAGAATCCCCAGTCCTCGATGCTCATGAGCACGATGATCGGGTAATCGTCGTAGGGCTGGAAGAACTGGATGTCCTTGTGCTTCACCCCGGCCATGGCGAAGGCCTTCGGCGCGGCGTCGGTGAAGCCGGTGACGGTGACGTCCGGCGTGCTGCGCGAACCGTGGAAGTAGTTGTTCGCCTCGCCGCAGCCGAGCAGGTAGACCGGGCGGTCGGTGATCGTGCGCGCGCTCTTCGCCGAAGTGACGATGTAGGCGAGCCCGCCATTGACGATCGGCACGCAATCGAGCAACCGGATCGGATCCGAGAGCACGCGCGAGTTCACGTACTCGTCCAGCGTAACGGGCTTGCGGAAGATCGCGCCGGGATTGAGCGAGGCGTGGTAGCGCGTGGTCACCGCCACCTTGCCGAGCTGCGCGTCGGTCAGGCCGTACTGGTGGGCGTAGCGCGTCTGGATCATGCCGAACTGGCCGTTCGCGCCCATCACGCCAAAGGGGCCCTGGAAGTCCCAGAAGATGCCGCGCGATCGCTCGGGCGACAGCGGCAAACCCGGCGCCACCGAGGGAATGTCGATCGGCGTGTCGGCGCCGACGATCAGCGCGCGGTCGATGATGCCCGCCTTGATCAGCGCCGCGGCGCGGATCAGCATCGAGGAGGCCGAGGCGCCGCCCTGGTCGCCGCGGATCAGCGCTGCCGGGCTGATGCCGAGGTTCTCGGCGGTGGCGGCGGCCCAGTTCACCGTGTGCGCGACCTCGGCGTGCGAGACGCCGAGCCCCTGGCCGTCGAAATCGTTCTTCGACATGCCGGCACGCTCGAGCGCGAGTTCGGCCGCCCAGGCGATGTACTCGTCTGCAGTCAGGTGCGGGTCGCCCGGCTTGGGGCGGTGGTAGGGGGTGCGGCCGTAGCCGACGACGGCGACTTCTGCTCTCATTTTCCGGTCCCGTGGATTGCGGTGTGTCCGAGGTTGCAATGATGCGGCTTGCGGCGGCGCGGCGGGGAGGGGTTCGCTTGGTGGAACGGCGCGGCGGGCGCATGCAGAGCGCATATAGTCACATATATGTTACCAAACGTCCGGTTCCGGCGCCCCGCCGTGCGTTATAGTCCGCGCCCATGGCCACTTACGCAATCGGCGACATCCAGGGCTGCTACGACGAGCTGCGCAGGCTGGTCTCGAAAACCGGCTTCGACGCGAGCCGCGACCGCCTCTGGCTGGTCGGCGACCTGGTCAACCGCGGGCCCGGCTCGCTCGAGGTGCTGCGCTACGTGCGCGGGCTGGGCGAGGCCGCGGTCACGGTGCTCGGCAACCACGACCTGCACCTGCTGTGCGTGATCGAGGGCTTCGCTCCGTTGCGCAAGGACGACACGCTGGACGAGATCCTCTCCGCCCCGGACCGCGACGCGCTGGTCGACTGGCTGCGCACCCGCAGGCTGATGCACGTCGAAGGCCGTTACGCGATGGTGCACGCCGGGCTGGTGCCGCAATGGAGCATCGCCGAGGCGCTCGCGCACGCGCGTGAAGTCGAGGCCGCGCTGGCTGCGCCGGACTGGCCCGATTTCCTCTCCCGGCTCTACGGCAACGAGCCGCGCGCCTGGCACGAGGACCTCGACGGCATGGACCGGCTGCGCGCGATCGTCAACGCGATGACGCGCATGCGCTTCTGCACGCCGCAAGGCGGCATGGCGCTGGAGGCCAAGGGCATCGAGGCGCCGACCGGCACGCTGCCCTGGTTCGACGCGCGCGTCGGGCGCGACGAGCCGGCAATCGTCTGCGGCCATTGGTCATCGCTCGGCCTCAAGCTCACCGAACAGTTGCTCGCGCTCGACACCGGCTGCGTCTGGGGCGGCTCGCTGACCGCGGTGCGGCTGGAGGACCGGGCGCTCTACCAGGTGGCCAGCGACGGCTACCAGCAGCGGGATTGATGAACGGGGGAACGATGGACGATTGCGTGTTCTGCAAAATCATGGCGAAGAAGATCCCGGCGACCGTGGTGCACGAGGATGGCGAGACGCTCGCCTTCATGGACATCGGCCAGGTGAATCCGGGGCATGTGCTGGTCGCGTTGAAGGCGCACGCCGAGAACCTGTACGCGCTCGATGACGCACAGGCCGCGGCGGTGTTCCGCACCGCGGCGCGGGTCGCGCGGGCGGTGCGCGCCGCCTTCTCGCCGCCGGGGCTGTCGATCTACCAGGCGAACGGCAAGCCCGCCGGGCAGACGGTGTTTCATTTCCATCTGCACGTGCTGCCGCGCTGGGAGGATGACGGCATGACGCTTGCCTGGCCGGTGAAGAACCCGCCGAGCGAGACGCTCGAAGGCTACGCGCAGAAGATCCGCGAAAGGCTCTGAAGCCTAACCCCAGGGCGAGTACTTGAACGCGGCGCGGAACCGCGCTTCGATCTCGGCGCGGTCGGCAAGGTGGTTCTGGCCGCCGCGATGGGCGATCTTCAGCGCGCCCATCACCGAGCCGAGCCGCGCCGCGGTGGGCAGGTCCCAGCCTTCGGCGATGCCGTGCAGCAGGCCGGCGCGGAACGCGTCGCCGCAGCCGGTGGGGTCGACCAACTTCTCCGCGGCGACGCTCGGCACCTCGTGGCGCGTGCCGCCGGCATAGACCAGCGAACCCTTGGCGCCCAGCGTCACGACCAGCCCCTTCACCTGCGCGGCGATCGCCTCGAACGTGGCGCCGGTCTTGCTCTCGAGCAGCTTGCCCTCGTAGTCGTTCACCGCGACGTAATCGGCGAGCCGGATGAACTCCGCGAGTTCCTCGCCGGAGAACATCGGCAGGCCTTGGCCCGGGTCGAAGACGAAGGGCACGCCCGCCTCGACGCACTGGCGCGCGTGCTGCTGCATGCCTTCCTTGCCGTCGGGCGAGACGGTGGCGATGCCGGCGCCGAGTTTCTTGTCGATGCGGTTCTCGTGCGCGTGGTTCATGGCGCCCGGATGGAAGGCGATGATCTGGTTGTCGTCCAGGTCGGTGGTGATGAAGGCCTGCGCGGTGAACTGCCCGGCGATGCGGCGCAGGTTCGCGGTGCCGATGCCGAGTTTCTCGAGCCGCTCCATGTACGGCGCGATGTCGTCGCCCACGGTGGCCATCACCAGCGGGTCGGCGCCCAGCAGGCGCAGGTTGTAGGCGATGTTCCCTGCGGTGCCGCCGTACTCGCGCCGCATCTCGGGCGCGAGGAAGCACACGTTCAGGATGTGCAGCTGATCGGGCAGCAGGTGGTTCTTGAACCGGTCGGGAAACACCATGATGGTGTCGTAGGCGATCGATCCGGTGACGAGAATGCGCATCAGGGGAAGTTCCGGTTGGGAGCAGGGCACCGCGACCCCGTGCGGGTCGCGACGAAGGAGAGCTGGGAAAACTCAGGGATAGAACAGGTACAGCCGGTAGCCGGTGGCGCGCACGTCCGGCGTGGTGGCGAAATCCATGCGCACCATGGCCTCGGCGCCCGGACCGATGCCGCGCGCCAGCAGTTCCGTGCCCGCCGCGCCGAGGTACTGCGCCGGCCACAGCACGCGGCGCACCGTCGGGCGGTCAAGCTCGTTGGTGAGCGTGATCTCGAGCGCAGGGTATTCCTGCGGAAACGGCGCACGGTTGCGGATCACCGCGGTCAGCTGGATCACCTGCTCGCGCTTCGGGTCGGTTTGCAGGTCGGAGGACTCGATGCTCATCAGCTCCGGCCGCCGCGGCAGGTGCACCTCGCAGCCGAGCTGCTCGCAGGCAATCTCGAGGACCGGGCGCAGTTCCGGCACCAGCAATGCGGCCTCGGTCCGGTTGTGGATCAGCATCTGTCCGACCAGGCCGGTGAACGCGATCAGCGCGAGCAGGGCCCAAACCACGCTGAAGCGCTGGCGCGGCGCCGGCTCGGCGAGGAAGGCCGGCTCCGGCAGGGTCGCGGCCGCGTCTGCGGACGGCGTGCCGGCAGCCGACGGTGCCGGCCCGGCTTGCAGCGTCGTGACCGCCAGGGGCTGCGTGGCATCGACACTTGCCGGTGCCACCGGTTCCGCGGCGGGCGGCGCCGGTTCTTCCGCCACCAGCATACGCGACGGGTCGAACAGGGCGAGCTGCGGCGAAGGCCCGAGTTCGGCCGCGGCGTCGGCGTCCGAAACCAGGGAGGCAAGTCCGTCGAACACGGTGTTGCACTTGCCGCAGCGCACCTTGCCGCCGCGTTGCGCGAGTTGTCCGGGCTGGACGCGAAAGGTCGTGCTGCACGCGGGGCAGCGGGTGACGAGGCTCATGCGGGCGGTCCCTGCGGCGCCGGCGCGCGCCGGCCCTCGAGCAGCACCCAGTCCTCCTCGGCGCCGGCGCAGCGCATCGAGAACGCGGGGGCATAGGCCGCCATCACCTCGTTCGCCTGCGTCGCGAGCACGCCCGAGAGCGCAAGGCGCCCGCCCGGACGCACCCGGGCGCCGATCGCCGGCGCCAGCACGATCAGCGGTCGCGCAAGGATATTGGCCACCACCACATCATAGTCACCCTGCGGCGGCGTGTCGGCTTCCAGCACGCCGACCGAAACTTCGTTCTTCGCCGCATTCGCGCGCGTCGCCTCGAGCGCCAGCGGATCGAGGTCCACCGCATCGACCGCGGTGGCGCCGAGGCGGGCCGCGGCGATGGCGAGGATGCCCGAGCCGCAGCCGTAGTCGAGCAGGCGCAGCGGCGCCGCGTCCGGCGCGCCCGGCAGCACCTGTTCGAGCCAGCCGAGCACCATGCGCGTGGTCGGGTGCGCGCCGGTGCCGAAGGCCGCGCCCGGGTCGAGGCGCACGACGATGGCGCGCGGATCTGCGGGCGGCGCGTGCCAGCTCGGCACGATCCAGAGTCGCTCGCCGATCCTCTGCGGCGCGAACTGCGCCTGGGTGCGCCGCACCCAGTCGTCGTCCTCCACCGGGGTGGTGGTGAACATCGGCAGCGCCGGCCAGCCGGCGGCCTGCGCCGCGCGGCCGAGCAGCTGCGCCGGGTTGGCGGCCTGCTCGAGCAGCACGTGCACGCGGTTTCGCGACCAGCCGAGCGGCGCATCGTCCGCCACGCCCGGGCGCGCGCGCTGCGCGCCCGGCTCGGGCTCGTCGAAGCGCGCCTGCTCCGCGCTGGTGCCGGCGTCGGCGTCTTCCAGGGTCACCGACAGCGCGCCCGCCTCGAGCAGCGCGTCGCAGAAGGCGTCGGTGTCGTCGCGGTCGGTTTCCAGGATCACGGCCTGCCAGGGCATGCGGCTACTTCGACCCCTTGTGTTCCTGCAGCAGCTTGTTCTCGAGGTAGTGGATCGACACCCCGCCGCGCACGAAGCGCGCGTCGTTCAGCAGTTCCTGGTGCAGCGGCAGGTTGGTGCGGATGCCCTCGACCACCATCTCCGAGAGCGCCACGCGCATGCGGCGGATCGCCTGGTCGCGGGTCGCGCCGTAGGCGATCACCTTGCCGACCATCGAGTCGTAGTACGGCGGCACGGTGTAGCCGTGGTAGACGTGCGAATCGACGCGGATGCCGGGCCCGCCCGGCGGGTGGTACGAGGTGATCTTCCCCGGCGAGGGCGTGAAACGGTAGGGGTCCTCGGCGTTGATGCGGCATTCGATGGCGTGCCCGCGGAACTGGATGTCCTTCTGCCGGAAGGGCAGCTTCTCGCCCGCGGCGATGCGGATCTGGCTCTGCACGATGTCGATGCCGGTGATCATCTCGGTCACCGGGTGCTCCACCTGCACGCGCGTGTTCATCTCGATGAAGTAGAACTCCCCGTCCTGGAACAGGAATTCGAAGGTGCCGGCGCCGCGGTAGTTGAACTTCTTGCAGGCCTCGACGCAGCGCTCGCCGATGCGGTCGCGCAGCTTCGGTAGCAGGTCCGGTGCCGGCGCCTCCTCGATCACCTTCTGGTGGCGGCGCTGCAGCGAGCAGTCGCGCTCGCCGAGGTAGACCGCGTTCCTGTGGGCGTCGGCCAGCACCTGGATCTCGATGTGGCGCGGGTTCTCGAGGAACTTCTCCAGGTACACGATCGGGTTGCCGAAGGCCGCCTGCGCCTCGGCGCGCGTCATGTTCACCGCGTTCAGCAGCGCCGCCTCGGTGTGCACCACGCGCATGCCGCGCCCGCCGCCGCCGCCCGCGGCCTTGATGATCACCGGGTAGCCGACGCGGCGCGCGACGCGCACCACCTCCTTCGGGTCTTCTGGCAGCGCGCCCTCGGAACCGGGCACCGTGGGCACGCCGGCCTTCACCATCGCCTGCTTGGCGCTCACCTTGTCGCCCATCAGGCGGATGTTCTCCGGTCGCGGGCCGATGAAGACGAAGCCCGAGCCCTCGACCTTCTCGGCGAAATCCGCGTTCTCCGAAAGGAAGCCGTAGCCGGGATGGATCGCCTCGGCGTCGGTGACTTCCGCGGCGCTGATGATGGCCGGGATGTTCAGGTAGCTTTGCGAGGCGGCGGGCGGGCCGATGCAGACCGATTCGTCGGCGAGCTTGACGTACTTCGCCTCGGTGTCGGCCTCCGAATGCACCACCACCGTGCGAATGCCCATCTCGCGGCAGGCGCGCTGGATGCGCAGCGCGATTTCGCCGCGGTTGGCGATGAGGATCTTTTCGAACATCCGGTCAGGCGATGATGAAAAGCGGCTGGCCGTACTCGACCGGCTGGCCGTTCTCCACCAGGATCGCCTTCACCGTGCCCGAGGCGTCGCACTCGATCTCGTTCATCAGCTTCATCGCCTCGATGATGCAGATGGTCTGGCCTTCCTTGATCGACTGGCCGACCTCGACGAACACCGAGGCCTCCGGGGAGGGCGAACGGTAGAAGGTGCCGACCATCGGCGCCTTCACCACGTGGCCCGCCTCGGCCGGTGGCGGCGGCGCTTCCGCGCTCGCCGGCGCCGCCGCCACGGGCGTCGGCGCGGGGACGGGGGGCGCGGGCGCGTGCGCGACCGGGGCCGCGTGCTGCGTCGTCCCGCCTGCGCCGGCCTTGGCGATGCGCACCCGCTCCTCGCCCTCGGTGATCTCGAGTTCCGAGATGCCGGACGCCTCGACCAGGTCAATCAGCTTCTTGAGTTTTCGCAAGTCCATGCTGGGGTCTCCCTGCGGCCGGGGGCGACGCGGCGCCCGGCGTGGTGATCGTCTATGCCGTGCCCGACCCGGCGAGCCGGGACAGCGCAAAGGTGAGGGCAAGGTCATAGCCCTGGCTGCCGAGTCCGCAGATCGTGCCGAGGGCGATGTCCGAGAAAAAGGAGCGATGCCGGAAGGCTTCCCGGGCATGCACGTTGGTCAGGTGCACTTCGATGAAGGGCAGCCGCACCGCGGAGATCGCGTCGCGCAAGGCGATGCTGGTGTGGGTGTAGGCCGCCGGGTTCAGGATCAGGAAGGCGCTGCCGTCGGTGCGGGCCTGGTGCAGGCGGTCGACCAGAGCGCCCTCGTGATTGCTCTGGAAGCTGGCCAGCGGCGTGCCCGCGGCACGCGCGGTGGCCGCGAGCCGGGCGTTGATGTCGGCCAGCGTCTCGCGGCCGTAGAGATCCGGTTCGCGGGTCCCCAGCAGGTTCAGGTTCGGTCCGTGAAGGACCAGTACCCCGGGTGCTTTTGGCTTTCTGTTCTTGAGCATTTGCAGGCAGTTGGCCGCATTTTAGACGCTTTTAGCGACTGTATCCCGCTGAAACTTCGGGGTCCGGGATCAGTTCCCGAGCGCCCCGGTCAGGACCGGCTCGAGGGCTTCGCGCCTGAGCAGGCCGAGCTTGCGGTGCGCAAGTGTACCCTTTCGGTCGAGCACGACAGTGAACGGCAAGCCGCCGGCCACGTTGCCCAAGGCGCGCATCAAATCGAGTCCGGCGGCCGGGGCAATCAGGATCGGGTAGGAAATCTGTACCGTTTTTGTGAATTCGGCGATTTTGTCAGCCGTATCTATGGCGATACCGACA
This sequence comes from Burkholderiales bacterium, assembly GCA_036526195.1. GTDB lineage: Bacteria > Pseudomonadota > Gammaproteobacteria > Burkholderiales > SG8-39 > DATCYZ01. The sequence continues at coordinate 15,683 of DATCYZ010000033.1, read as the reverse complement.
ACTTCCAGGCCGTTGGCTGCATATTTATCGCGCAGGGCCACCAGCATCGGGATCTCTTCCCGGCAGGGCGCGCACCAGGTCGCCCAGAAATTGCACACCACCACCTTGCCGCGCCATTCCGAAATCCTGCGCGTACGGCCCTCGAGATCGCGCAAATCGATCGCCAGCAGGTCCGCGATACCGCCGTTCGACTGCAGCAGTTTCGGCGCGAGCACGGCGCCGATCGCCGCAGCCCCGAGTCCGACGCCTGCGAAGGCGAGGATTTCGCGGCGGCTCGCCTTCATTCGCGCCCGGCGGCGGCGCGCCCGGCGTCGCCGCGCGGCGCGAGCAGCATCGCGCCCACCTCGGCGATCCCCGCACGGTCGATGACGCGGCCCGCCTGCGAGGTCTTCATGGCGAGGCGTTCGTCGCGCGGGTCGTGCACCGTGAGCCGCAGCTGCGCCCCTTCCCAGTGCAGGGTCAGCACTGCCGCGGCGTGCGCCCGGTCCCCCGAGAAGCGCCGCACCTCGGACGAGGCGTAGACGATGCCGCGATCGAGCAGGAACAACTCGACCGCCTTGGCGCTCTCCGGAAACAGCTGCAGGTCGATCTCCGCGTAACGGCCGGCGCTGCCGCGCAGCACCGGGCCGGTCAGGTAGGGGTTGAACTGCTCGAGCGCGCGCATGGCGTCGAGCGCAACGCGACGCAGGGCGTTGATGCGTTCGGCGTGCTCGTCGGGTTGGTAGAGCGCGCGATACGACAGCAGTTCGGCCTCGATTTCCTCGTTGGTCGGCAGGCCGCTGCGCTCGTCGGCGCCGAGCTGGCGCGCGGCCTTGCGCTTGGCGAGCGCGAAGTCGTCGATGCCGTCCTCGGCCATGATGCGCGCGGCGGCGGCGGCGATGCTGGCCCGCAGCCCGTTCTGGCGCGCGTTGCGTCGGTTCATGTCGTGCTTCCCCGGAGCGGATGACGCCGATCTTAGCGTGACATCCCGTAGAATCGACGCCTTTTCGCCTCCCGGCCATGGCGACCCATATCCACATCCTCGGCATCTGCGGCACCTTCATGGGAGGCGTCGCGGCGCTTGCGCGTGAAGCCGGCTTCCGGGTGACCGGCTGCGACGCCAATGTCTACCCGCCGATGAGCGAGCAGCTCGAAGCGCTCGGCATCGACCTGGTCGAGGGCTTCGACGCCGGGCAGGTGGCACTCGCGCCCGACCTCTGGGTGGTCGGCAACGTGGTGCGACGCGGCACCCCGCTCATGGAGGCGATCCTCGATCGCGGCGAGCGCTATGTGTCGGGTCCCGAATGGCTCGCCGCGCAGGTGCTGCACGGCCGGCATGTGCTGGCGGTCGCCGGCACCCACGGCAAGACGACCACCAGCGCGATGCTGGCCTGGATCCTGGAAGATGCCGGCCACGCGCCAGGCTTCCTGATCGGCGGCATGCCGTCGAACTTCGCGGGTTCCGCGCGCCTCGGCAGCGGCAAGCACTTCGTGATCGAGGCCGACGAGTACGACACCGCCTTCTTCGACAAGCGCTCGAAATTTGTCCACTACCGGCCGAGGACCGCGATTCTGAACAATCTCGAGTTCGATCATGCAGACATCTTCGACGATCTTGCGGCGATCGAACGGCAATTTCACCACTTCGTGCGCACCATCCCCTCCTCCGGCCTGATCGTTTCGAACGCTAATGACCACGCCCTTTGCCGGGTGCTGGACCGTGGCTGCTGGAGCGGCGTCGAAACCTTCGGCAGCCCGGCCGGCTGGCAGGGCGTGGGCAACGGCTCGAACGAATCGTTCGCCGTGTCCTGGCGCGGAACCCCGGTCGGCACGGTGAAGTGGGCGCTTACCGGCGCGCACAACCGGATGAATGCCCTGGCGGCGATTGCGGCGGCACGCCATGCCGGGGTCGAGCCGGCGGCGGCAATCGACGCGCTCGGCCGCTTTGCCGGGGTGCGCAGGCGCATGGAACTGCGCGGCGAGGTCAACGGCGTGCGCGTCTACGACGACTTCGCCCATCACCCGACGGCGATCCGCACCACGCTCGAAGGCCTGCGCGCCAGGGTCGGTAGGGCGCGCATCCTCGCCGTGCTCGAGCCGCGCTCGAACACCATGAAGCTCGGCGCGATGAAGGCGGCGCTGCCCGCCAGCCTCGCCGCCGCTGATGCGGTGTTCGTCCATGGCGCCGGCCTCGACTGGGATCCGGCCGTCGCGCTGGCCTCGCTTGGCGCGCGCCTGCATTGCGAGGACGACATCGAGCGCCTCGCGCAGGCGATCGTCGCGGCGGCGCGACCCGGCGACCACGTGCTGGTCATGTCGAACGGCAGCTTCGGCGGCCTGCACGGCCTGCTGCTCGAGCGGCTCTCCGGCAAGCCTGCGGCGGCATGATCGTCTACCTGCACGGCTTCAACAGCGCGCCGGCCTCGCACAAGGCGCGCGCCATGCACGCGTACATGCAGGCGCGCGGCGTGGGCGACAAGTTCCTCTGCCCGGCGCTGCCGGACCAACCGGCCGCGGCGCTCGCCGTCATCGAGGCGGCGCTCGCGCAGGCCGGCCCGCGGGCGACGCTGGTCGGCAGTTCGCTCGGCGGGTTCTACGCCACCTGGTTCGCGGAAACCCGCGACCTGCGCGCGGTGCTGATCAATCCCGCGATCACGCCGCACATCGGGCTCGAGTCGTACCTCGGCGAGAACCGCAACCTCTACACCGACGTGCCCTGGCAGCTCACGCGCGCGCACCTCGATGAATGGCGCGCGCTGCTGCGCGAGCGCATCGATCCGGAGCGCTACCTGCTGTTGCTCGAGACCGGCGACGAAGTCCTCGACTGGCGCGCGGCCGCGGCGAAGTACGCCGGCGCGCGGACCGTGATCCGCGACGGCGGCGACCACACGCTCAGGAGCTTTCCCGAGCACCTGCCGCGCATCCTCGCATTCGCGGGCATCGCAGGCACGGACTGATCGTGGTTGCGTCGCTCGAGCGGCGCATCCGTGATCTACACTTGGCCGCCATGAACGTCCTGTACGAGGAAGAGGGAGACTTCAAGGTCGGCGCGGTGCTCGCGCAGGCGCCGGCCTCCTTCCAGGTGGAAAGCCTGCACGGCCGGCGCAGCAAGATCAAGGCGGCCAACGTGCTGATGCGCTTCGAGCAGCCGGCGGGCGCGGAGTTGCTCGCGCAGGCGCAGGCCTACGCCGAGACGCTTGACACCGACTTCCTCTGGCAGTGCTGCGCGAGCGGCGTGGAGTTCGATTTTCTCTCCCTTGCGCGAGACTACGTCGGTCGCGAGCCGACGACGGCCGAGGCGGCCGGCGTGCTCTTCAGGCTGCACGGCGCGCCGATGTACTTCTACCGGCGCGGCCGCGGCCGCTACCACGCGGCGCCGAAGGAGACGCTCGAGCGCGCGCTGGCCGGGCTGGAAAAGAAAAAGCGCATCCAGGCCGCGGCGGCCGAGTGGACGGCAGCGCTGATCCGCTTCGAATGCCCCGCGGAGATCCTCGCGCTGCGCGACGAACTGCTCTACGCGCCGGACCGCAACAAGCCCGAGACCCGCGCCTTCGAGGACGCCTGCAAGGCCACCGGACTCGTCCCGGCGCGCCTGTTCGAGCGTTGCGGCGTGCTCGACGACAGCCACGACTTTCACTTCAACCGCTTCCTGCACGAGTTCTTCCCGCGTGGCGCCGGGTTTCCGGAGCATGAACTGCCGAACGTGCCGCAGGACCTGCCGCTCGCCCCGGTGGAGGCGGTCAGCCTGGACGACGCCGGCACCACCGAGGTCGACGACGCCTTCTCGGTGGAGCGGCTGGCCGACGGCATGCTGCGCATCGGCGTGCACATCTCGGCGCCGGCGCTGAGCATCGCCGGCGGCTCGCCGATCGACGCCATCGCCCGCGACCGGCTCTCGACCGCGTACATGCCCGGGCACAAGATCACCATGCTGCCGCCGGACGTGATCGCGCAGTATTCACTGGAAGCCGGCACCACCAGGCCGGCGGTGTCGCTCTACCTGACGGTGTCGCCGGAGGACTGGTCGATCCGCGGCGCGCACTCGCGCATCGAGCAGGTAAAGATCGCGGGCAACCTGCACCATGGCGCCTACGCCGGGCTGAACGAGGCCTTTCCCGAGGACCGCAGCCTGGGCCTGCCGCACGAGGAAGACCTGCGCGTGCTGTGGCGCTTCGCGCTGGCGCTCGAAGCCGCGCGCGGCAAGGCGAGCGTGAACGCCGCGCTGCCGGACTATTCCTTCGCGCTGGAGGGCGAGCGCGTGATCATCACCACGCGCCGGCGCGGCGCGCCGCTCGACAAGATGGTCTCGGAACTGATGATCCTTGCAAACGCGCGCTGGGGCGAACTGCTGGCCGAGCGCGACGTGGCCGCGATCTACCGCGCGCAGACCTCGGGCAAGGTGCGCCTGAGCGTGCATGCCGAGCCGCACGAAGGCCTTGGCGTGTCCTGCTACGCGTGGATGACCTCGCCGCTGCGACGCTACGTCGATCTCGTCAACCAGCGCCAGTTGGTGGCCTCGCTGTCGGGCCGGCGCGCGCCGCTCGGCCGGACCTCGGAAGGCCTGCTCAGCGCGATGCGCGCCTTCGAGCTCACCTACGCCCGCTACGACGAGCACCAGCGCGCCATGGAAACCTACTGGAGCCTGCGCTGGCTGCTGCAGGAATCGGCCTTCGAGCAGGAGGGTGTCGTGGCGCGCGAAGGGGTGGTGCGCATCGTGCGCCTGCCGCTCTCGCTGCGCGTGCCCTCGCTGCCCGACCTGCTGCCCGGCACCCGGGTGCGGGTGGTGCTCGGGGACATTGACCTGCTGGAGCGAACCGTGGTCTGCACCTACCGGGAAACGCTCGCGGAAACGGTTGCGGAAACGGGTCTGGAGGGCGACGAAGCGCCTGCCACCTAGCGAACGACCGGAACGATGGGGCTTCGCCCCCTCGTGCACCCCCGACGTCAGCGGAACTCGTCGAATGACTGCGCCGCAAGGCGCGTTGCCACCGGGTTCCGTGGCGTAGAATGCGGCAGGCTCTGGACCGCGAGGTGAATTTGCTGGGAAGCGTTGCGACAGGCGCGTGGCGCCCGCCGTGGCGGTGGGCAAAATTCCTCAACGGAATCGGCGTCCTGCACGTTTCCGTCGGCCTCTCGATGCTGTTGCACGGCATCGCCCTGTCGGTGCACTTCAAGTTCCCGGACGCGATCATCTTCAAGTCGCCGGACACCCACCTGGAAGTCGTGCTGGTGAACGCGCGCACCAAGGAAAAGCCCTCGAAGGCGGAACTGCTCGCGCAGGCCAACCTCGATCGCGGCGGCAACACCGACAAGGCCGAGATCGCCCGTTCCGCCCTGCCGGTGACGAACCCGCGCGAGCCCGGGCGCGACCTCGCCGAGGCGAAGCGGCGCGTCGAGCAGCTCGAGGCGCAGCAGCGCAAGCTGCTCGCGCAGGCGAAGCAGGCGACGCCGGCGAGCGTCCCGGTCGAGACCGCGGCACCGAAGTTGGCGCCGAGCGAGGAAGCGCCGCAGACGCCCTCGGGCCGCGAGCTTGCCGACCTGACCATGGCGGCGCTCAAGCTGCAGGCGGCGATCGACCGCCAGACCCACGAGTACCAGAAGCGCCCGCGCAAGAAGTTCATCGGCGCGCGCGCCACCGAGTACCGCTTCGCCCAGTACGAGGAGGACTGGCGGCTCAAGGTCGAGCGCGTCGGCACGCTCAACTACCCGCCCGAGGCGCGCGGCAAGCTCTACGGCAACCTGCGGCTCACCGTCACGCTGCGGCCCGACGGCAGCGTCGACGCGATCGAACTCGACCGCTCCTCCGGGCTGAAGGTGCTGGACGAGGCGGCGTTCCGCATCGTGCGCATGGCCTCACCCTACGGCGCCTTTCCGCCGGAGATCCGCCGCGACACCGACCTGCTGGTGATCACGCGCACCTGGTTCTTCGGCGACGGCGACCAGGTCTGGACCAAGTAGCCATCGCCACGCCCGTGTCGCCGGGGTGCGCATGAGCGATCGCTACGCGGTGATCGGCAATCCGGTGGCGCATTCGCGCTCGCCCGGGATCCACGCGGCCTTCGCGCGCGCCACCGGGCAAGCCATGACCTATGAGCGCATCGAGGCGCCGCTGGACGGCTTCGCCCGCACCGTGGCCGCGTTTCGCGCCGCCGGCGCCCGCGGCACGAACGTCACGCTGCCGTTCAAGGAGGAGGCCTTCGCGCTTTCGGACACGCTGTCGGCGCGCGCGCGCGCGGCCGGCGCGGTGAACACGCTGCTTTTCGACGCCGACGGGATCCGCGGCGACAACACCGACGGCGTCGGCCTGGTGCGCGACCTGCGCGACAACCTCGGCGTGCGGCTCGAGGGCGCGCGGGTGCTCCTGCTCGGCGCGGGCGGCGCGGCGCGCGGCGTGGTGGCGCCGCTTCTGGAGGCGGGCGTCGCCTCGTTGCGGATCGCGAACCGCACCGCCTCGCGCGCGCTCGCGCTCGCGCAGGACCAGCCGCGCACGCGCGGCGGCGGGTTTGAGGACCTTGGCGGCGAAGCCTTCGACATCGTCGTGAACGCGACCGCCGCCGGCATGTCAGGCGGCATGCCGCCGCTTCCCGGAGGCGTGTTCGCGCCCGGGGCGCTCGGCTACGACATGGTCTACGGACGCGAAACGCCGTTCCTCGCGTTCGCGCGCGCCGCGGGGGCGCGGGCGAGCGACGGCTCGGGCATGCTGGTGGAACAGGCGGCGGAATCGTTCTTCCTCTGGCGCGGCGTGCGTCCCGACACCGCGCCGGTGCTCGCCGCGCTGCGCGGCGGCTGAGCCGGCGCATGCGCTTCGTCCTCCGGCTCGTCCTCTGGACGCTGGTCCTCGCCGCGACCGCGGTGCTGCTGGTGCAGCTGTGGTTCTTCGCGCAGATCCTCTGGTGGCGCGCGTTCGATCCCTCCGACACCGCGTTCATGCGCGCGCGCCTTGAGCGCATGCAGGCGAAGGACCCGAAGGCGCGGCTGGCGCAGGTCTGGACGCCCTACGCGCGCATCTCGGTCCACCTCAAGCGCGCGGTGGTCGCGGCCGAGGACGCGAAGTTCATCGAGCATGCGGGCTTCGACTGGGAGGCGATCCAGAAGGCGATCGAGAAGAACGAGCGTCGCGGGCGCGTCGTTTCCGGCGCCTCGACCATCAGCCAGCAGCTGGCCAAGAACCTGTTCCTTTCGGGCGAGCGTTCCTACGTGCGCAAGGGGCAGGAGGCGGTGCTCGCCTGGATGCTGGAAACCGCGCTGCCGAAGCAGCGCATCCTCGAGCTGTACCTCAACTTCGCCGAATGGGGCGACGGGGTGTTCGGCGCGGAGGCCGCGGCGCGCCACCATTTCGGCATCCCCGCCGCGGCGCTTGGCCCGACGCAGGCGGCGTGGCTCGCGGTCATCCTGCCGAGCCCGCGGCGCTACAGCCGCGGGCAGATGACGCCCTACATCGCCGGGCGCACCGAGGTGATCCTTGGGCGGATGAACGCGGTACGCGTTCCTTGATCGGCGCGCGTGCCCTGAAGACCGGACCCGGACACGGTCATTCACTACAATGACCGCGCCATGTCCGAGCCCACGACGCGCCTCGAACTCGAGGACCTGAAGGAACACCTGGACGCGGTGCAGGAGCTGCTGCACCGCCGGCGGCTCGCCGAGGAGGAGGCGCGCGAGGGCGTGCCGGAGGGCGAGCGCACCGTGCCGCGCGTCGATCCGCAGGACCTCGCCTCGCTGCTTGCGCGCGTGGACCGCCTGCACTCGGCCGACATCGCCTACATCCTCGAGGCGCTGCCGCTCGCCGACCGCCTCGTGGTCTGGGACCAGGTCAAGGCGGACCGCGACGGCGACATCCTGCTGGAGGTCTCGGACGCGGTGCGCGAGTCGCTCATCGCGGCGATGGACCCGGAGGAACTGGTGGCCGCCGCCGGCGCGCTGGAGGCCGACGAGCTCGCCGACCTCGCGCCCGACCTGCCCGACGACGTCATCCAGGAGGTGGCGCGCTCGCTGCCGCTGGAGGAGCGCGAGCACCTGCGCGCCGCGCTTTCGTATGCGGAAGGGACGGTGGGCGCGCTGATGGACTTCGAGATGATCTCGGTGCGCGAGGACGTGACGCTGGAGACCGTGACGCGCTACCTGCGGCGCATGGAGGAACTGCCCGACCACACCGACCAGCTCTTCGTGGTCGACCGCACGCGGCGCCTGGCCGGCGTGCTGCCGCTCACCCGCCTCATCGTCTCCGACCTCGAGCTGCCGGTGTCCTCGGTCGTGCGCGAGGAGCCGGTGCGCCTGCACCCCGAGGACGACGCCGAGGACGCCTCGCGCGCCTTCGAGCGCTACGACCTCGTCTCCGCGGCCGTGACCGACGCCGAGGGCAAGCTGGTCGGCCGGCTGACCGTGGACGCGGTGGTGGATTACATCCGCGAGCAGGGCGAGGAGGCGCAGCTGGCCGAGGCCGGGCTGGAGGAAGAGGAAGACATCTTCGCGCCGGTGTGGAACAGCTTTCGCAACCGCTGGTCGTGGCTGGCGGTAAATTTGGTGACGGCCTTCGTCGCCTCGCGCGTCATCGGCGTGTTCGAGGATTCCATCGTGCAGCTGGTGGCGCTCGCCACGCTGATGCCGATCGTCGCCGGCATCGGGGGGAATTCCGGCAACCAGACCCTGACCATGATCGTGCGCGCGCTGGCGCTCGACCAGATCCATTCGAGCTACTGGTGGAAGCTGTTGGGCAAAGAGGTGGGGGTGGCGACGCTGAACGGCGTGGTGTGGGGGTCGTTGATCGGGGCGATCGCCTACTGGTTGTACGGGTCCGTGGCTTTGGGTGGGGTGATGGCGCTGGCGATCTTGTTGACCTTGATTTTGGCGGCCTGCATGGGGGTGGCGATTCCCTGGCTGCGGGCGCGGCAGGGGAAGGATCCGGCGGTGGGGTCGTCGGTGCTGATTACGGCGTGTACGGATTCCGGGGGGTTTTTTATCTTTTTGGGGTTGGCGACGGTGTTTTTGGTTTAGGGCGGGTGGTATCTGGGATTTTGATGGGGTGGTGTGGGCGGGGTGTGTCGGCTAGATTGGCAACAATCTCGTCAACAAGAAAATCGACCACTTCTAGTCAGAAGGCACATCGTCGGCCCACCGGGTCAAAATGGACAAGAAACTGGCTGACCGAATCGGCGCCGCATTCGATGAAGTGATGTCTGCCTATGAAGCGGACCATCGAATCGTCTTCGAGACGGAGTCAATCCGACGAAAGCTTCACTTTGGCCGCCGCGATGCCCGTCTTGCCGCATGGAAGAGGACAAGGCGATGCATATACACAGGGTGCAACAAGCAAAGCCTTAGACGTTCACACACGTTATCGAAAGGGTCACTCGCGTACATCTCGGAGGGCGGCGAGGTCTTAACACCCGAGTTCGATCACCACGTGGGACGAATCGAAATGAAGGCGCGCGGTCTGGCGTGGGCCTCCACGTTTCCCGGGTTCTGCGATGAGCATGAGAAGCTTTTCTTCGACTTTGAGCAAAAGAAAGGCATAACGACCGAGCAGCATGTCATCCTCCAACTCTATCGCTCGTTATGCAGAGAGGTAACTCGCAAGCGGATCGAGGTCCAGACGATGGAAAAGGATCTTGCTGAGTACGAGAAACGACGAGACGCTCAGCTAATAGCCGGTTGGCGAAGGCGTGTCCGAACTGCGGATTCACACCGGTCCGGGTTACCGGGTGTATTTCAAGCGGCAGGGGCGAGCGTTGATCCTGCTCCTTGCGGGCGGCGACAAGCGCTCGCAGGCCCGCGACATCAGGACGGCATTGCGTCTTGCACGGAATCTATCGGAGACATCACGATGACCAGGACCGTCACCCGTCGTTACGACGTCGCTGAACACCTGAGAACGCCGGAAGAGATGGCGGCGTATCTCGAAGCCTGTTTCGAGGAAGCCAACGGCGATGCGGCATTCATTGCCAAGGCCCTCGGCGATATTGCGCGGGCGAAAGGCATGTCGAGCGTCGCCAGGGATGCCGGGCTCTCCCGTGAAAGCCTCTACAAGGCGCTTTCCGGTGAGCGCAGTCCGGACTTCGAAACGATCCTCAAGGTCATGGGTGCGCTGGGGCTGACCCTGCATGCCCAGGCGTGCCGCGGCTAGCGCCTGACGCCGTCAAGCGTCCAATAGTAACTTATATGTTACCATGTGGCGTTCGTCCGCGCCCCGTCCGGTTGGTCGGCGGAAAGCCGGCTGAATCAGCAGACCCAGTACGACCTGTGGCGCGCGGCGCAGCGCCGCAAGCAATTGCGCGTCACGAAGCTGGCTGCGTAGGAAGCGACCGGGCGTCCGGCGCTCAGCCCAGCGCCCGGAACGCCTCCCGCGCCGCCGCCAGCGTCTTCTCGATCACCTTCGCGTCATGCGCCGAGGAGACGAACCCCGCCTCGTAGGCCGAGGGCGCGAGGTAGACGCCGCGCTCGAGCATGGCGTGGAAGAATTTGTTGAAGCGGTCCTTGTCGCACTGCATGACTTCGGCGAACGAGGTCGGCGGCGCGGCGCGGAAGTACAGGCCGAACATGCTGCCCACCGACTGCGCGGAGAATTCCACCCCGGCGGCCTTCGCCTCCAGCATCAAGCCCGCCACCAGCGAGGCGGTCGTGGCCTCGAGGTTCGACTGGAAGCCCTCGGCCTCCACCAGCGCGAGCGTGGCGCGCCCCGCCGCCACCGCCACCGGGTTGCCCGAGAGCGTGCCGGCCTGGTAGACCGGCCCGAGCGGGGCGATCTTCTCCATGATGGCCTTCTTCCCGCCGAACGCGCCCACCGGCAGTCCGCCGCCGATCACCTTGCCGAGCGTGGTGAGGTCGGGAACGATGCCGTAGCGCGCCTGCGCGCCGCCGAGCGCGACGCGAAACCCCGTCATCACCTCGTCGAAGATCAGCACTGCGCCGTGCTGCGTGCAGCCCGCGCGCAGCGCCTCGAGGAAGCCCGGCGCCGGCAGCACGAGGTTCATGTTGCCCGCCACCGGCTCGACGATGACCGCGGCGATCTCCTTGCCGCGCGCCGCGAACAGCGCCTCGACCTGCGCGGTGTCGTTGAAGTCGAGCACCAGCGTGTGCGCCGCGGTGGTCGAGGGCACGCCGGCGGAACTCGGGTTGCCGAAAGTCAGCGCGCCGGAGCCGGCCTTCACCAGCAGGCTGTCTGCGTGGCCGTGGTAGCAGCCCTCGAACTTGACGATGATGTCGCGCCCGGTGAAGCCGCGCGCGAGGCGCAGCGCGCTCATCGTCGCTTCGGTGCCGGAGGACACCAGCCGCACCATTTCAATGGAGGGCACCAGCCGGCACAGCGTCTCGGCAAGCTCGACCTCGGCCTCGGTCGGCGCGCCGAAGGACAGCGCGCGCGCCGCGGCCGCCTGCACCGCCTTCACGACTGCGGGATGGGTGTGGCCGGCGACCATCGGGCCCCAGGAGCCGACGTAGTCGATGTAGCGCTTGCCGTCGGCGTCCACCAGCCAGGCGCCCTCGGCGGACTCGAAGAAGGGCGGCGCGCCGCCGACCGCGCGAAACGCGCGCACCGGCGAGTTGACGCCCGCCGGGATGCGTTCCTGGGCGCGGGCGAAGAGGGTTTCGTTCTTTGTCGTCATGAGGGTTTCGTGCTCCTTGAATCGAACAGCGCCGCGTAGGCGCGCGCGCGGGCGCGCACGTCGGGCGACTCGAACAGGTCAGAGATCACGGCAAGCAGGTCGGCGCCCGCGGCGATCAGCGAAGGGGCATTGTCCAGCGTTATGCCGCCGATTGCAGCGAGCGGCACGCCGAGCGGTTTCGCCTGGCCGAACAGCGCGAGCGGCGCGCGCACCGCGCCGGGCTTGGTCGGCGAGGTGAACACGCTGCCGAAGGCGACATAGTCGGCGCCGCACGCCACGGCGTCGCGCGCAAGCTGCGACTGGTCGTAGCAGGACACGCCGATCAGCCCGCGGGGCAGGCGCGCGCGCGCGGCAGCGGGGTCGCCATCGTCCCGGCCGAGATGAACCCCGTGAGCATTCACCGCCGCCGCGAGTTCAACGTCATCGTTCACGATGAAGACGGCATCGCGCGCCGCGCAGAGCGCCGCCAGCGCGCGCGCCTCGCGCAGGCGTCGCGCGGCATCGGCCTGCTTGCTGCGGTACTGCAGCACTACGACGCCGCCTGCGAGCGCCTCGGCCGCGCGCTCGAGCAGTTGCGCGCTGTCGGCGCACTCGGGCGTGATCGCGTACAGGCCGCGCAGCCTCATGGCTGCGGCGCCCGGGCGCGGAAGAACCGGTCGGGAATCGCCTGTCCGCGGCCCGCGGCGAACCCCCCGGCGAGCGCCTGCCAGGTGAAGTCCTGCGCCTCGCGCGCGGCGTCGGGCAGCGCGCGGCCGAGGGCAATCAGCGCGGCCAGCGCGGAGGCGAGCGTGCAGCCCGAGCCGTGGAATTCACCGGGCAGGCGCGGCCAGCGATCCTCGCGCAGCACGCCCTCGCGCGCGAACAAGGTGTTCACGACCTCATCGGTGCCGTCGTGCGTGCCGGTGACGAGGACATGACGGCAGCCAAGTTCCATCAGCGCGCGCGCGCAGGCTTCGCGTCCCGCCGCGGCGTCGCCGGCGAGGCGCCGCGCTTCGGGCAGGTTCGGCGTCAGCACCGTGACGCGCGGCAGCAACTGCGATCGCAGCACCGCGATCAGCGCTTCGTCCGCGAGCGCGTCGCCGCGCCCCGAGGCGAGCACCGGGTCGAGCACCACGGGAACCCCGGGCTGCGCATCGAGCACGGCGGCGACGGCCGCGACATTTGCGGCGCTGCCAAGCACGCCGATCTTGATCGCGGCGACGCGCACGTCGCGCAGCAACACCGCGGCCTGGCGCGACACCCACTCGGCGTCGAGTGGCATCACCTGCTTCACGCCATGCGTGTCCTGCGCGGTGATCGCGGTCAGCACCGACACCGGATGGCAGCCGAGCGCGGCGAGCGTCAGCAAATCGGCCTGGAGGCCGGCGCCCCCGGTGGGGTCCGATGCGGCGATGGCGAGAACGATGGGGCGCGGAGGGGACATGCATCGCGCTCGCGATCAGGCGGCGCGGAAGAATGCGTTAAGATGCCGGGCCATTTTAACCCAGCCCGATCTTTTTCCATGCCCGCTGACAAGGATTACAAGTCCTGGATGTGCCTGATCTGCGGTTTCATCTACGATGAAGCCGCCGGTCTGCCCGAAGAGGGCCTCGCGCCAGGCACCCGTTGGGAAGACGTGCCGATCAACTGGACCTGCCCGGAGTGCGGCGCGCGCAAGGAAGACTTCGAGATGGTGGAAGTCTGAGCCTGCAAGGGGTTCAGCGCGGCGCCTTCACCGCGCCGTAGCGTGCGAGGGTGCGCCGGCGCGCTTCGGCGTGATCGACCACCGGCGCCGGATAGTCCCGCCCGATGACGCAGCCGAGCGCGCGCTGGGTGGCGGCGTCGAGTTCCCAGGGCGCGTGCACCGCGGGGCGCGGCAGTCGCGACACCTCCGGAACGTAGCGCCGGATGAACGCGCCCTCCGGGTCGAAGCGGCGCGACTGGGTCACCGGGTTGAAGATGCGGAACCAGGGCTGCGCGTCGCAGCCCGTCGAGGCGCACCATTGCCAGCCGCCGTTGTTCGCGGCGAGGTCGTAGTCGTTCAGTTTCGCCGCGAACCAGCGTTCGCCGCGGCGCCAGTCGATGCCGAGGTCCTTGACGAGGAACGAGGCGGCCACCATGCGCAGCCGGTTGTGCATGTACCCGGTCTGCGAAAGCTGCCGCATGGCGGCATCCACCAGCGGATAGCCGGTGCGGCCCTCGCACCAGGCGCGCCACAGCGCCGCGTCGTCATCGAACGCCAGCGCGTCGTACGCCGGGCGAAAGGCGCGCGTGGCGACGTCGGGCCGGGCGGCCAGCACAGCGAAGTAGAACTCGCGCCAGATGAGCTCGCTCAACCAGGTCCGCGCGCCGTCGCTGTCGCGGCGCCAGGCGAATCCGGCGAGCGCGCGGATCGACACCGTGCCGAAGCGCAGGTGCACCGACAGGTACGAGGGCCCCTTGCGCGCCGGGAAGTCGCGCCGCTCGTGATAGGCATCGATGCGACGCCGGAACGCGGCGAACAGCTGCGCCCCGGCGGGCGCCCCGGGCCCGATGCCGAGCGCCGCGAGGTTGGTGCGGCGAAACCCGAGCGCCGCGAGGCCCGGCACCGGCGGCACCCGGGTCCGCACCAGCCGCGCCGCGTGGCGCTCAACGGGGTAGGCCTTGACGTGGAACGCCGTGAGCGCCTCCAGCCAGGCGCGCTTGTAGGGCGTGAACACCGAGAAGTCGCCCCCGGCGCGCGTTCGCACCTCCTCGCGCTCGAAGATCACCTGGTCCTTGCGGGTGTGGAAGGCGATGCCCACGCCGGCCAGGGCCTGTTCCACCGCGGCGTCGCGCGCGATGGCCTCGGGCTCGTAGTCGCGGTTGGCGTAGACCGCCGCAACGCCGAGTCGCGCGGCCAGCGCCGGCACCGCCTCGCGCGCGTCCCCGTGCAGCACGTGCAGGCTGCCGCCGAGCGCGTCCAGCGCCTCGCGCAGCAGGACGACGCTGCCGTGGATGAACTCGACGCGGCGGTCGGCGGGGTCTTCCAGCGCGCCGAGGATCTGGGTGTCGAAGACGAAGACGCAGTGCACGGCGGGGTGCGCGACCAGCGCCGCGTGCAGCGCCGCATGGTCGTGCGCGCGCAGGTCGCGACGGAACCACACCAGGGCGGCAGTTTGCGGGGCCATGCGCTAAACTACAGCCCAAGCGTGACTTCGATCAATCTTACGCAGCACTTCCTGATCGCCATGCCGAAGATGGCGGATCCGTATTTCGCAAGATCGCTCACGTATATCTGCGAACACAACGACCAGGGCGCGCTCGGCGTCGTGGTCAACCGCCCCATCGACCTCACCCTGAAGGCCCTGTTCGAGCGCCTGTCGCTCGAGCTGCGCGACCATGAGCGGGCCGACGCCCCGGTGTACTTCGGCGGTCCGGTGCAGACCGACCGCGGCTTCGTGCTGCACGCGCCCTCGGGGGACTGGCAATCGACGCTGAAGGTGGGCGACGCGATCGGCCTGACCACCTCCAAGGACATCCTCGAGGCCGTCGGCCGCGGCGAGGGCCCGGAACACCTGCTGGTGACCCTCGGCTACGCCGGCTGGTCCGCCGGGCAACTCGAGCACGAACTGTCGCAAAACGCCTGGCTCACGGTGCCGGCGAAGGACGCGATCCTGTTCGACGTGCCCGCCGAGGAACGGCTGCCCGCCGCCATGGAACTGCTCGGCGTGGATTTCGCGCGCCTGTCGGACGAGGCGGGGCATGCCTGAGCGCACAGGCGCGACTACCGCTGAGCGCGCCGCGCGAGCATCGGCGTCCGCCGGCACCGTCATGGCCTTCGATTTCGGCCTGAAGCGGGTCGGCGTCGCGGTGGGCGAGCGCGCGCTGGGCAGTGCCCGCCCCCTCGCCATCCTGGACGCCGGCGGCAACGGGTGCCTGGACGCGATTGCGGCGCTGGTGGCCGAGTGGCGGCCCGCGCAGCTGGTGGTCGGCCTGCCGGTCGCGGAATCCGGCGCGCACCCGCTGGCGGCGCGCATCGAGCGCTTCGCGCGCGAGCTGTCGAACCGCTTCGGGCTCGAGGTGGCGCGGGTGGACGAGCGCTTCAGTTCCGCCGAGGCCGAGGACCGGCTGCGCGCGGCAGGCGGCGCGCGCCGCGCGGCGCGC
>DATCYZ010000032.1:0-21648 GCA_036526195.1 Burkholderiales bacterium | reverse complement strand
TGTCCGGAACAAGACCGGCGACCGGGTCGAACCGGATGGTGGCGGTGCCTCGAGGGACGCGGCGCTGAAACCGGACCTAAGGTAACATATATGTTACTTTAAGGCCTGGTGCGGCGTCCGTTCAGCGTGGCGCGGCCCGATCCAGCGCCTCGATCCGCGCCCGCTGCCACACCAGCATCACGATCCCGGGCAGCGCGATCACGAAGGTGAGGAAGAAGAACGCGGTCCAGCCCAGGCCCGCCGCCAGCGCGCCCGCCGCCGGGCCGACGTAGACGCGACCGAGCGCGGCGAGCGCCGAGAGCAGCGCGTACTGGGTCGCCGAGAAGCGCCGGTCGCAAAGCGCCATCAGCAGGGCGACGAAGGCGGCGGTGCCCATGCCGCCGCAGAGGTTCTCCGCGCCCACCACGGCGATCATCAGCGCGGTGCTGCGCCCGGCCTCGGCGAGCGCCATGAAGCCGAGGTTGGTCAGAGCCTGCAGCAGGCCGAAGATGAGCAGCGCGCGGTACAGGCCGAGGCGCGACATCATCGCGCCGCCGGCGAGCGCGCCGACGATGGTCGCGGCGACACCGAGCCACTTGTTGGCGATCCCGACCTCGGTGAGCGAGAACCCGGCGCCGCGCAGCAGGAACGGCGTGGTGAGCACGCCGGCAAAGGCGTCGCCGAGCTTGTAGAGCACGATCAGGATGAGCAGCAGCCAGGCGCCGTTGCGCGAGAAGAACTCCTCCAGCGGAGCGCGCACCGCATCGCGCAGCGTCGTCGGCACGCGCGCCGGCGGCACCGGCTCCTCGGCCGCCCACACCGCGGCGAGGCCCACCAGCATGAGCGCCGCCATCAGCAGGTAGGTGCCGGTCCAGCCGAGCAGACTGTCTGCCAGGATCAGCGCGAGGCCGCCCGAGACCAGCATGGCGATGCGGTAGCCGAGCACCGTCACCGCCGCGCCGGCGCCGCGTTCCGCGGGCTCGAGCACGTCCGTGCGCCAGGCATCGAACACCACGTCCTGCGAGGCCGAGAGGAAGGCGACGGCGAGCGCGACAGCCGCCACCAGCCAGGGCGAGGCCTGCGGCGAGAGCATGCCGAGCGCGGCGATGGCCGCCAGCAGCGCGACCTGCGTGAGCGCCAGCCAGCCGCGGCGCCGCCCGAGAAAGGGCAGCGCGAAGCGGTCCATCATCGGCGCCCAGAGGAACTTGTAGGTATAGGGCTGGCCGACCAGGGCGAACCAGCCGATCACCGTGAGGTCGACCCCCTCGACCGTCATGCGCGCCTGCAGCGTGCCCGCGGTCAGCGCAAGCGGCAGCCCGGAGGAGAAACCGAGCAGCAGCAGGATGAAGATCCTGCGGCTGCGAAACACGGCAGCGAAGTCGGCGGCGGGCATGGGGCGAGGGATTCTAACGTTTGCGCCTGCGCAGACGGTTGCCCGCCCGCGCCGGAGCCGGTAGCCTGCGGCGTTCGCGTTCACCGTCCGCCGTCTTCGATGAGAATCCCCTCGCCACGCGCCCCCGTGGTCTACGTCCTGAAGCTCGCCGACCGCGAGCGGCGCGCGCTGGTCGCCGAGATGTCGCAGGTCAAGGGCCTGATGCCGCTGCTCATGAAGCGGCGCAACAAGATGCACTGGTCGCCGCGGGATCGCGCCGAGCTGCGCGTGCACATGCAGCGCCTGTCGCGCATGTCGCCCTACCTGGTGGCGTTTGCCATGCCGGGCGGGTTCTTCATCCTGCCCGCGCTCGCCTGGTGGCTGGACCGGCGCCGCCAGCGGCGCGCCGCACTGACCGCAGGCTCCTGAGCCCCGGGACTCAGCCCGCCAGCGCCCAGTCGTAGTCGATGCTCACCGGCGCGTGGTCCGAGAAGCGCTTCGTCTTGTAGATCGAAACGCGCGCCGCAGTCTTCGCGACGCCCTCGGTCGCGACGTGGTAATCGAGCCGCCAGCCCACGTTCTTCGCCCAGGCCTGCCCGCGGTTCGACCACCAGGTGTACTGCTCCGGGCGTTCGTCCAGTCGCCGGAAGACGTCGACGTAGCCGAGTTCGTCGAACACCCGGGAGAGCCAGGCGCGCTCCTCGGGCAGGAAGCCGGAGTTCTTCTGGTTGGAACGCCAGTTCTTCAGGTCGATCTCGCGGTGCGCGATGTTCCAGTCGCCGCACAGGATGACTTCGCGACCGGCGCGGCGCAGTTTCTTCAGGTGGGGCAGGAAGGCGTCCAGGAAGCGGAACTTCGCCGCGAGGCGCACCGCGCTGCTCGCCCCCGAGGGCAGGTACACCGACACCACCGAGAGCGCCCCGTAGCGCGCCTCGATGAAGCGCCCCTCGGCGTCGAATTCGGCGGAACCGAACCCGGTCACCACCCGCTCGGGCGGCGTGCGGCAGAACAGCGCCACCCCGCTGTAGCCCTTCTTCTGCGCCGGCGCATGGTGCGCGCTGTAGCCGCGCGGCGCATGCAGCTTCGCGTCCAGGTCCGCGGGGTCGGCCTTCACTTCCTGCAGGCAGACCACGTCGGCGCGCTGCGCGGCGAGCCAGCGCAGCAGGCCCTTCCTCGCCGCCGAGCGCAGGCCGTTGACGTTCAGCGTGACGATGCGCATGCCGGTCGGGCGGGCGCGGCTCAGGCCGAGGGGAAGCTCGACACCCCGCCGTGCGCGGCCGACCAGGCGGCGGGCGCATTGAGGAATTTCTCGACTTCGTCGACCTGCGCCGCAGGCAGGTAGCCGCCCGCCTTCACCACCGCAAGCACGTCCCACCAGGTGGCGAGCGAATGCAGGCTGACGCCGAGGTCCGACATGATCTTCTTCGACTCCGGAAAGATGTCGTAGTAGAAATTCACGAAGACGTGATCGACCACGGCGCCGGCGTCGCGCAGCGCCTTGCAGAAATTGATCTTGGAGCGCCCGTCGGTGGTCAGGTCCTCGACCAGCAGGGTGCGGGCGCCCTCGCGGATGTCGCCCTCGATCTGGGCATTGCGCCCGAAGCCCTTGGGCTTCTTGCGGATGTACTGCATCGGCAGGTTGAAGCGGTCGGCGATCCAGGCCGCGTAGGGGATGCCGGCGGTCTCGCCGCCGGCCACCACGTCGAACTGCTCGAAACCGGCGTCGCGGGCCAGCGTCGCGGAGGCAAACTCGACCAGCTGGGTGCGGATGCGCGGATAGAAGATCAGCTTGCGGCAGTCGATGTACACCGGGCTTGCCCAGCCCGAGGTGAAGATGAACGGTTTCTCTTCCGAGAACAGCACCGCCTTCACTTCCAGCAGCATGCGGGCGGTGGTGTGCGCGATGGCGGCGCGGTCGGCAAGTTGCATCGGCGGCGGCGTGAACTGCGTTGGGTGGAGGGCGCAAATTCTAGCAGGTCGACGCGTTCGCCCGGTCACGCGTTATAGTATGTTCGCCGCCAACGAATCGACGGAGGATCTGCCGATGAACCGCTCAGCCCTGTCCCTTGCCGCACTTGCCGCCGTCGCACTTGCCCTGCCCGCCGGCGAGGCGCACGCCCAGTCCTATCGCTGCGTCGGCAAGGACGGCAAGAAGTACTACGGCCAGACGATTCCGCGCGCCTGCATCGGCCAGCCGGTGGAGCAGCTGAACGCGCAGGGCCTGGTGGTCCGCCGCATCGAGCCGCAACTGAGCGCCGAGGAGCGCGCCGCCAAGGACGCCGAGGCGCAGAAGAAGCGCGAGGACGCCGCGGCCGCCAAGGAAGAGCAGCGCCGCGCGCGCGCCTTGCTCGCCACCTACACCAGCGTGAAGGACCTCGAGGACGCCCGGGCCCGCGCGCTCGCGGAGAACGACAAGGCGATCATCGAGGTCGACCAGCGCATCGAAGCCATCAAGGCGCGACAGAAGAAGTACCAGAGGGAAATGGAGTTCTTCGCCGGCAAGAACAAGCCGCCGGCCAAGCTCACGCAGGACATCAAGGACGCGCAAGTGGACCTGGAGGCCCAGGAAGGCCTGCGGGACGTGAAGAAGAAGGAAGTCACCGCCATCAACGCCAAGTACGACGAAGACAAGGCGCGCTACATCGAGCTCACGAAGCCGAAGAAGTGAGCCGGCGGCGCAGGATGTCGTTCACCTGCGCCGGGTTCGCCTTGCCGCGCGTGGCCTTCATGACCTGGCCGACCAGCGCATTGAAGGCCTTCTCCTTGCCGCTGCGGTAGTCCTCCACCTGTTTCGCGTTCGCCGCGAGCACCGCGTCGACCGCCGCCTCGAGCGCGCCGGTATCGCTGATCTGCTTCAGGCCGCGCGCCTCGATGATGTCGTCCGGCGCACCCTTGCCCTCCCACATCGCGGCGAAGACCTCCTTGGCGAGCTTGCCCGAGAGCGTGCCGTCGGCGACACGGGCAATGAGCGCCGCCAAGGACGCCGGGTCGATCGGCGAGGCCTCGATCGCCAGGGCGCCCCGGTTGAGCGCGGCGGCGAGGTCCCCGGTCATCCAGTTCGCGGTCTGCTTGGCCGCGGACGCCCCGCCTCCTGCGGCGAGCGCGGCGTCGAAGTAGGCTGACCAGGCGCGCGACTGGGTGAGCAGCGCGGCGTCGTAGGCCGACAGACCGAACTCGCGCGCCATGCGCGCGCGGCGCGCCGCCGGCAGTTCCGGCAGGCTGGCGCGGATGCGCTCGATCTCCGCGGGCTCGACCACCAGCGGCAGCAGGTCGGGGTCAGGGAAATAACGGTAGTCGTGCGCGTCCTCCTTCGAGCGCATCGAGCGGGTCTCGTCGCGCGCCGGGTCGTACAGGCGCGTCTCCTGCACCACGCGCCCACCGTCCTCGAGCAGATCGATCTGCCGGCGCGCCTCGTACTCGATGGCGCGCTCCATGAAGCGGAAGGAGTTCAGGTTCTTGATCTCGCAGCGCGTGCCGAGCGGTGCGCCCGCGCGGCGCACCGACACGTTGGCGTCGCAGCGAAACGAGCCTTCCTGCATGTTGCCGTCGCACACGCCGATCCAGACCACCAGCGCGTGCAGGGTGCGCGCGTAGGCGACCGCCTCGGCGGCGCCGCGCAGGTCGGGCTCGGTGACGATCTCGAGCAGGGGCGTGCCGGCGCGGTTGAGGTCGATGCCGGAGACGCCGAGGCCCTCGGCCCCGGGCAGTTCGTGCAGGGACTTGCCAGCATCCTCCTCGAGGTGTGCGCGCGTCAGGCGCACGGTCTTCTCGCCTTCCGGGAGCACGACGGCGAGGCTGCCGCCGAGCACGATCGGCAATTCGTACTGGCTGATCTGGTAGCCCTTGGGCAAGTCCGGATAGAAGTAATTCTTGCGCGCGAACACCGAGCGCGGGTTGATCGTGGCGCCAACGGCAAGGCCGAAGCGGATCGCCAGCTCGACCACGGCGCGGTTCAGCACCGGCAGGACCCCGGGAAGCGCGATGTCGACCGCGCTCGCCTGCGAGTTCGGCGACGCCCCGAACGCGGTGGGCGCACCCGAGAAGATCTTGCTCTTCGTCGCGAGTTGCGCGTGCGTCTCGATGCCGACGACGATCTCCCAGTCCATGCGCCCGGCCCCCACGGCGTTCAGCGCACCACCGGCCGCAGCAGCTGACAGCCGCCGCGCCGGTCCACCAGCACCGGTTCGAGGTAGGCCTGCGACCCGCAATGCATGGCGCAGCCCTCGGCGGCGACACGCAGCACATCGCCCAGGTCGCGCAGCACGATCGCGCAGCGCTCCGTCTCGGCGCCGATGCGCAGGCGCAGCGCGCCGCGGTCGGCGCGCTGTTCCAGGCGCGTGCCGCCCAGCACGCAGACGTGTCCGCTCTGGCCGTGGCGCGCGGTCCAACTCAGGCTTCCCGGGCGCACGCGGCCCTTCTCCAGGACGAAGGCAAGGTTCGCCGAGTATCCCGCTTCGGCGGCCTCGCATTGCACCGACAGGTTCTGCTGCGTGATCGCCGGAAAGGTTTCGCTGAACTCGAAACGCTCACGCTCCTGGCCGCCCGGCCCGAAGCGCGTGCCACGGAACACGCCGTCCTTCCAGGTCCCCTGCAGGCTGCCGGTCGCGGCGCGACCGAAGAGGATCGGGCTGGTGCTCTCCTTCAGGGTCGTGAGACCGAGTTCGGGGCTGCGGTCGCCTTCAAGGAAGCGCCGTTGCAGGGTGCCGAGCACGAGGTACTCGCCGGTCACGCGCGCGCCGCCGTCCGGCGTGGTGCCGGTATAGAGCACGATCAGCGCGCTGCGGCTGCCGATGTGGCCGAGCAGCTCGCGCGCGTCGGGTTCGGCCGCAAGCAGGGGGCCCGCCCACAGCAGCGCGAACAGGCAGGCGAGACGCCTCACAGCGGCGTCTCCGGCGGGACGCGCAGGTGCCAGTCGGTCGATTGCTGGTACTGGTGCGCGATGCCGAGCAGGCGCGCCTCGGAAAAATAGTCGCCCATCAGCTGCAGGCCCACCGGCAGGCCGGCGCGGTCGAAGCCGCAGGGGACCGACAGGCCCGGCAGGCCCGCGAGCGGCGCCGGGATCGTGAAGATGTCGTTCAGGTACATCTGCACCGGGTCGTCGACCTTGGCGCCGAGCGCGAAGGCGGTGCCGGGCGCGGTCGGCCCCATGATCACGTCGCACTCGCGGAAGGCCGCGGCGAAGTCCTGCGCGATCAAGCGGCGCAGCTTCTGCGCCTGGATGTAGTAGGCGTCGTAGTACCCGTGCGAGAGCACGTAGGTGCCGACCAGGATGCGCCGCTTCACTTCCTCCCCGAAGCCCTCGGCACGGGTACGGCAGTACATCTCGAACAGGTCGTCGTAGCGCTCGGCGCGGTGGCCGTAGCGCACGCCGTCGAAGCGCGACAGGTTCGACGAGGCCTCGGCCGGCGCGAGCACGTAGTACACCGGCACCGCGAGCCGCGCGTTCGGCAGCGCCACCGGCACGGTGCGCGCGCCTTGCGATTCGTACCAGCGCACCGCGGCCTCGACCGAGGCGCGCACGTCCGGCTCGATGCCCTCGCCCGCGTATTCCGCCGGCAGACCGATGCGCAGGCCCGCGAGCGGCGCGTCGAGGGCGCGCGTGTAGTCCTCCTTCGGCCGATCGAGGCTGGTCGAGTCGCGCGCGTCGAACCCCGCCATGACGTTCAGCATCAGCGCCATGTCGCGCGCACTCTTCGCCATCGGCCCGCCCTGGTCGAGCGAGGAGGCGAAGGCCACCATGCCGTAACGCGACACCAGCCCGTAGGTGGGCTTCAGCCCGCACACCCCGGTGAGCGCCGCCGGCTGGCGAATCGAGCCGCCGGTATCGGTGCCCGTGGCCGCCGGCGCGAGGCGCGCCGCCACGGCCGCGGCCGAGCCGCCCGAGGAACCGCCGGGCACGCGATCGCGGCCCCAGGGATTGCGCACAGGCCCGAAGTACGAGGTTTCATTGGACGAGCCCATCGCGAACTCGTCCATGTTGGTCTTGCCGAGGAGCACCGTGCCCGCGTTGGCGAAGGCCTCGACGACATGAGCGTCATAGGGGCTGACGTAGTGCTCCAGCATGCGCGAGCCGCAGGTGGTGCGCAGGCCCGAGGTGCAGAAGATGTCCTTGTGCGCCAGCGGCACGCCGGTGAGCGGCCCGGCCTCGCCGCGCGCGCGGCGCGCGTCCGCCTGTGACGCCTGCCCGAGCGCCGCGTCCTCGTCCACCGTGATGAAGGCGTTCAGCGCGCCGTTCAGCTGCGCGATGCGCCCGAGGAAGGCGCGCGTCAGTTCGACGCTCGAGACGCGGCCTGCGGCGAGCGCGTCCGAAAGTTCGGCGACGGTGGCGTTGAGCATCGTGAAAGGGGCGGATCCGCGGGGCGGCGCGCGAGGCGGGCGCCGGCGCGCGCCGGCCGCCCGCGCGGGCGGGCTATTCGATCACTTTCGGAACCAGGTAGAGGTCGCCCTCGACCGACGGCGCCACGGCTTGGTAGCGCAGGTGAAGGTCGGCCTCGGTCACCGCGTCTTCGCGCAGGCGCTGCACCAGCTCGAGCGCGTGGGCCATCGGCGTCACGGCACCGGTGTCGACCGCGCGCATCTCGTCGATCAGCGCGAGCACGCGGTTCAGCCGGTCGCCGACGGCGGCAGCGTCCTCGGCGCCGACCTCGATCCGGGCAAGCCGCGCGAGGCGCTGTATTTCGTCGTGGGAAAGTGACATTGCTGCACCGCAAAATACCCTCGCGCAACCTGTGCAGGGCGATGCATTAGGGTATCATAGCGACCGGATTTCGCGGCTTGACGTGCATTCGAACGTCCAGCGGCGACATGGTCTTAGGCCTCAAACTTAAGGAACCTCGACAGGGACCTGCGCGAAGCGCCGGACCTTAAAGCGAAAATGTTCGGATTTCTCCGCAGCTACTTCTCAAACGACCTGGCCATCGATCTCGGCACCGCGAACACGCTGATCTACGTTCGCGGCAAGGGCCTCGTGCTGGATGAACCCTCCGTGGTCGCGATCCGTCAGGAAAGCGGCCCGAATGCCAAGAAGACCATCCAGGCCGTCGGCAAGGAAGCGAAGCTGATGCTCGGCAAGACGCCGGGCAACATCGTCGCCATCCGCCCGATGAAGGACGGCGTGATCGCCGACTTCACCGTGACCGAGCAGATGCTCAAGCAGTTCATCAAGAAGGTTCACGACAACAAGCTGTTTTCGCCGAGCCCGCGCATCATCATTTGCGTGCCCTGCGGCTCGACGCAGGTCGAGCGCCGCGCGATTCGCGAAAGCGCGATCGGCGCGGGCGCCGGGCAGGTGTACCTGATCGAGGAACCGATGGCCGCGGCGATCGGTGCGGACCTGCCGGTGGCCGAAGCCACGGGCTCGATGGTGGTCGACGTCGGCGGCGGCACGACCGAGGTCGGCGTCATCTCGCTCGGCGGCATGGTGTACTCGGGCAGCGTGCGCGTCGGCGGCGACAAGTTCGACGAGGCGATCATCAATTACATCCGCCGCAACTACGGCATGCTGATCGGCGAGACCACCGCCGAGATGATCAAGAAGAGCATCGGCTCGGCGTTCCCGGGCAGCGAAGTGCGCGAGATGGAAGTCAAGGGCCGCAACCTCGCCGAGGGCATCCCGCGCAGCTTCACGATCAGTTCGAACGAGATCCTCGAGGCGCTCACCGAACCGCTCAACCAGATCGTTTCCGCCGTGAAGAGCGCGCTCGAGCAGACGCCGCCGGAACTGGGCGCCGACATCGCGGAAAAAGGCATGGTGATCACCGGCGGGGGCGCGCTGCTGCGCGATCTCGACCGCCTCCTCATGGAGGAAACGGGCCTGCCCGTGATCGTCGCGGAGGATCCGCTCACTTGCGTGGTGCGCGGCTCGGGCAAGGCGCTCGAGCGCGTCGATCAGTTTGGCCCGATTTTCACCAACGACTGACCCGGGACCCGCACCTGGCGGCTAGGTGCTCATGGAACATACGCCGCCGCCTTTCTTCAAGCGCGGACCGGCGCCGGTCGTACGACTCGCGTTCTTCGCTTCCCTGTCGCTCGCGCTCCTCGTGCTCGATGCGAGGTTCCGCTACGGCGAAGGCCTGCGCGCCGGGCTCGCGCTCGTAGTCTATCCGCTGCAGGCCGCCGCGACGGCGCCGCTCTCCCTGATGCGCCGGACCGCGGATTTCTTCATCTCGCAGGAGCAGCTGCGCGGCGAGAACGCCATGCTGCGCGCGCAACTGCTGGCGGCCGCACACGACGCGCAGCGCTACCAGGCGGTCGCTGCCGAGCTCGCGCAGCTGCGTCGTGTGATCGGCGCCGGGGAACGGCTCGAACGGCACGCGATTCCCGCCGAGGTGCTCTATACGGGGCGCGATCCGTACGACCAGAAGGTGGTCCTCGACCGCGGCGCGCGCCATGGCATCGAGCCGGGCAGCCCGGTGATCGATGCGTCGGGGGTCGTCGGCCAGGTCACCCGCGTGCATCCGCTGCTCGCGGAAACCACTCTGCTCACCGACAAGAACCAGGCGATCCCGGTGCAGGTGGAGCGCAATGGCCTGCGCGCCGTGGCCTTCGGGGCCGGCGCATCCGGCATGCTCGACCTGCGCTTCATGGCGGCGAACGCGGACGTGCAGAACGGCGATCGGCTGGTGACCTCCGGCATCGACGGCACCTATCCGTCCGGCCTTGCGGTCGCCACCGTGGTGCGCGTGGAACGCGACGCGTCCCACGCCTTTGCGCGCATCGTCTGCCAGCCTGCCGCCGGCGTGGACCGCGGCCGCTACCTGCTGGTGCTCAGCGGCGCCCAGGCGCTGCCCGCCCTGCCCGCCGCCGAGGACGATTCCGGCCCGCGGCGCGGGCGCGAGAAATCGAAGCGCTCCTCGCGCAAGGACGACCGTGGCGCACGCTAAACCCCACCACATCCTGCGCCCGGTGCGAATCGCGACGATCACCGCGTCGTTCGTCATCGCGCTGCTGTTCGACTTCCTGCCCTGGCCGGACGTGCGCTACGTCCCCGATGCGGTCGCGCTGGTCCTCGTGTTCTGGTGCGTGCACCAGCCGCGCCTGGTCGGGCTGGGCGCCGGCTGGATCCTCGGCCTGCTGATCGACGCGGGCAACGGGGTGCTGCTCGGCCAGCATGCGCTTGCCTACGCGCTGCTCGCCTTCCTTGCGATCACGTTGTCGCGCCGCATCCTCTGGTTCGGGCCGGTGCAGCAGGCGCTGCACGTGGCCACGCTGCTTTGCGTCGCCGAAGGCATGACGGTGCTCGTGCGGCTGGTCGCCGGCGGCGCGTTTCCCGGCTGGAGCGTGCTGGTCGGCCCGGTTGCGGGCGCGCTGCTCTGGCCGCTGGTGTCCTGGCTCCTGCTCCAGCCGCAGCGCACGCCGGTGGAGCCCGAAGGGCTGCAGTGATCATGGGCGTCGCGGAACTTCGCAACCACGAGCGTGAACTTCACGCCTTTCACCTGCGCATTGCCGTCGCAGGGGTGGCCGTGCTGCTCGCGCTCGGGCTGCTCGCGGGGCGCTTCTTCTGGCTGCAGGTGATGCAGCACGAGTACTTCCATACGCGCGCCGAGGACAACCGCATCTCGATCGTGCCGGTGGCCCCGCATCGCGGGCTGATCAGCGATCGCAACGGCGTGGTGCTGGCGCGCAACTACTCGGCCTACACGCTCGAGATCTCGCCGCGCAAGGTGCCCGACCTCGAGGCCAGCATCGAGGCGCTCGCGACGCTGGTCGACATCCAGCCGCGCGACCGCCAGCGCTTTCGCAAGCTGCTGGCCGAATCTCGCAACGCCGAAAGCCTGCCGATCCGCACCCGCCTGACGGACGAAGAAGTCGCGCGCTTCGCGGTCAACCGCTACCGCTTCCCGGGCGTGGACATCAAGGCGCGCCTGTTCCGGCAGTACGTCTCGGAGGAGGTCGCCTCGCACGTCATCGGCTACATCGGGCGCATCAACGAGCGCGACGTCGAGCGCCTCGAGTCGCTCGGCGTTGCGGCCAATTATCGCGGCACTGATTTCATCGGCCGGAGCGGCATCGAGGCAAGCTACCAGCAGGCGCTGCACGGCATCACCGGTTTCGAGCAGATCGAGATCGATGCGGCCGGCCGCGGCATCCGCACGCTGTCGCGCAGCCCCGCGCAGCCGGGCAACAACGTCATACTGACGCTGGACATCGGGCTGCAGCGCGTGGCCGAGACGGCCTTCGGCGATCGCCGCGGCGCGCTGGTCGCGCTCGACCCCGCGACGGGCGGCGTGCTCGCGTTCGTTTCCAAGCCGGGATTCGACCCGAACCTGTTCGTCGACGGCATCGACCCGCAGAGCTGGGTCCAGCTCAACAACTCGCCCGACCGGCCACTCACCAACCGCGCGATCGCCGGCATCTATCCGCCCGGGTCCACCTTCAAGCCCTTCATGGCGCTTGCCGCGCTCGAGTCCGGCAAGCGCACGCCGCGCAGCACGATCCAGGACCAAGGCTTCTTCATCTTCGGCGAACGGCGCTTCCGCGACTCGAAGCCCGGCGGCCACGGCACGGTCGACCTGTACAAGTCGATCGTCGTGTCCTCCGACACCTACTATTACCAGCTTGCGAACGAGATGGGGATCGATGCCATTTCCGCATTCATGGGCCGGTTCGGTTTCGGCGCGCGCACCGGCATCGATCTCGAGGGCGAAGCCGCCGGCGTGCTGCCCTCACCGCAGTGGAAGGCGCAACGGTTCCGCAAGCCCGAGCAGCAGCGCTGGTACGCCGGGGAAACCATCTCGATCGGCATTGGCCAGGGCTACAACGCCTACACCCCGATCCAGCTCGCGCAGGCGGTCACTGCAATCGCCAACGGCGGGCTGATCTACCGCCCGCACCTCGTCTCGTACGTGGACGACCCGCGCACCGGCGAGCGGCGCCACGTCGAGCCGGAGCTGGTGCGGCGCATCGCGCTCAAGCCCGAGCATTTCGAGTTCGTGCGCAACGCCATGGCCGGCGTCAACCGCGAAGGCACCGGCGCGCGCGCGTTCGCCGGCGCCCAGTACACCAGCGGCGGCAAGACCGGCACCGCCCAGGTGATCGCCATCAAGCAGAACGAGAAGTACGACGAGAAGAAGGTCGCCGAGCGCCATCGAGACCATTCGCTTTACATCGTCTTTGCGCCGGTGGAAAGCCCGCGCATCGCGCTCGCCGTGATCGTCGAGAACGGCGGCTTCGGCTCGCGCGCGGCGGCGCCGATTGCGCGCGCCGTGCTCGACTACTTCCTGCTCGGCAAACTGCCGCGCTCGCTGCAGGCGCCGGAGGACGACGAGGGCGAGGGGGAACGGCTGCCGGTATGGAACTGAACGCCCAGCTGTTCGCCCAGTTCTTCCGGCGCGTCGCGGCGCGTGCCATGGACGGCATCGACAACACGCTGCTCGGCATCGCGCTCGGCATCGCCGGGCTCGGACTCCTGACGCTCTACTCCGCAAGCTACGAGAACCCGGCGCGCATGAACGGCCAGATGACCAATCTCGCGGTCGGGCTTGCGGCGATGTGGCTGGTCGCGCGCCTGCCGCCGCAGACGCTGATGCGGCTCGCGCCGCCGGCGTACCTGCTCGGACTGGTCCTGCTCATCGCGGTGGCGCTGTTCGGCGACGTGGTGAACGGCGCGCGGCGCTGGCTGCACGTCGGCGTGACGCGCTTCCAGCCCTCGGAGATGATGAAGCTCGCCATGCCGATGATGCTCGCCTGGTACTTCCATCGCAACGAAGGCGCCCTGCGCGCGCGCGATTTCGCGCTCGCCGCGCTGTTGCTGGCTGTGCCGGTGCTGCTGATCGCGCGCCAGCCGGATCTCGGCACCGCGGTGCTGGTCGCGGCGGCCGGCGCCTATGTCATCTACTTCGCGGGCATTCGCTGGAAGGCCATCGTCCTGACGGCGCTGATCGGCCTCGCAAGCCTGCCGCCGATCTGGGGACTGCTGCACGACTACCAGCGCAGGCGCGTGCTCATGCTGCTCGACCCGACGCAGGACCCGCTCGGCGCCGGCTATCACATCATCCAGTCCACCATCGCCATCGGCTCGGGCGGGCTCGCCGGCAAGGGCTGGCTGAAGGGCTCGCAGTCGCACCTCGAGTTCATCCCGGAACGCCACACGGATTTCATCTTTGCCGTCTACTCCGAGGAGTTCGGCCTGATCGGTAACCTGGTGCTGATCGTGCTCTATGCGCTGCTCATCGGCCGCGGCCTGATGATCGCCGCCGGCGCGGCAAGCTTCTTCGGCCGCATGCTGGCCGGGGCCCTGACGCTCATCTTCTTCACCTATGCCTTCGTCAACATGGGCATGGTGTCCGGCATCCTGCCGGTGGTCGGCGTCCCGCTGCCGTTCCTCTCCTACGGCGGGACCGCGATGCTGACGCTGTTCGTCGGGCTCGGCATGCTGATGAGCATCCAGCGGCACCGGACGCTGGTCCAGACCTGAGGCGAGGGTCCGCGCGTGCGGATGGTGCGTAGCAATAGTGCCATGAGATATGCCTCCATATCGTGAAACGGAAGGCGTCTAACGCCATGTAAATGCTTGTTTTAGTGAATTTCACCGCATATTCTGTGGATTGTTGCTGTGCGCCATGGATTTGCGATAAGGTGGGTCGAATCACCCGCTCATGGGGCGGGCTCCTCCAAACCACCGATATTGCGAAAGGGGACACATGAGCGCGCGCAAACAGCAGGTCGCAGCCCTCGAGAAAGACTGGGCCACCAATCCACGCTGGCAGGGCATCAAGCGCAGCTACAGCGCCGAGGACGTGGTGCGCCTGCGCGGCAGCCTGCAGGTCGAGCACACGCTCGCCCGGCTCGGCGCAGAAAAGCTCTGGAAGATGTGTCTCGAGCGCCCGCTGGTGAACTCGCTCGGCGCGCTGACCGGCAACCAGGCCATGCAGCAGGTGCGCGCCGGCGTCCCGGCGATCTACCTCTCGGGCTGGCAGGTGGCGGCGGACGCCAACGATTCGCTGTCGATGTACCCCGACCAGTCTCTCTACGCGACCACCTCGGTGCCGAATGTCGTGCGCCGGATCAACAACGCGCTGATGCGCGCCGACCAGATCCAAACCATGGAAGGCGAAGGCGACATCGACTGGTTCGCCCCGATCGTGGCCGATGCCGAATCCGGCTTCGGCGGCGTGCTGAACGCGTTCGAACTGATGAAGGCGATGATCGAGGCCGGCGCGGCCGGCGTGCACTTCGAGGACCAGCTCGCCAGCGTGAAGAAATGCGGCCACATGGGCGGCAAGGTGCTGGTGCCGACGCAGGATGCGGTGCAGAAGCTGAACGCCGCCCGCCTCGCGGCCGACGTCATGGGCGTGCCCACCGTGCTGCTCGCGCGCACCGACGCGGAAGCCGCCGACATCGTCACCAGCGACATCGACGAGAACGACAAGCCCTTCCTCACCGGGGAGCGCACCGCCGAGGGGTTCTACCGCACGAAGAAGGGCTTCGATCAGGCGCTCTCGCGCGGGCTCGCCTATGCAGCGGTCGCCGACATGGTGTGGTGCGAGACCGGCACGCCGGACCTCGAGTTCGCCAAACGCTTCGCCGAGGGCGTGCGCAAGAAGTTTCCCGGAAAGATGCTGGCCTACAACTGCTCGCCCTCGTTCAACTGGAAGCGCAACCTGGACGACGCGACCATCGCCAAGTTCCAGCGCGAGCTCGGCGCGATGGGCTACAAGTTCCAGTTCATCACGCTCGCGGGCTTCCACGCGCTCAACTATTCGATGTTCGAGCTGGCCCACGGCTACGCGCGCAACAACATGACCGCCTTCGTCGAGTTGCAGCAGAAGGAATTCGCGGCAGCCGAAAAGGGCTTCACCGCCGTGCGCCATCAGCGCGAAGTCGGCACCGGCTATTTCGACCAGGTCACGCAGGCGGTCGCCGGCGGCACGGCCTCGACCACCGCGCTGCACGGCTCCACCGAAGACGAGCAGTTCTTCGACGGCGCCACGAAGCCGCGCAAGGCCGCCTGAGCCCGCGGTGAGCGGTTCCGCCCGCGTTCTGCCGATCGCGGCTGCGCGCGAGAGCGGGACCGGGCGCGGCCCCCGCGCGGCCGAGGTCGCGGGGGTGATCCTTGCCGGCTTCGACCGGCACTACACGCTGTTTCGCGAGGCCTCGCGACGCGCCAAGCGCTGCTTCGAGGCTGCCGACTGGGCCGCCATGCGCGTGCTCGCGCGCGAGCGCATCGAGATGTACGACCACCGCGTGGATGAAACCGTCGAGGCCCTGAAGGCGGACTTCCCGGAGGCCGAGACCGACGAATCGCTGTGGCGCGCGGTCAAGCTGGCGTTCATCCCGCTGCTGCACGACCACCGACAGCCGGAGTGCGCGGAGACCTTCTACAACTCGGTCGCCTGCAACGTGCTGCACCGGCGCTACTACCGCAACGAGTTCATCTTCTGGCGCCCGGCCGTGGCCACCGAGCACCTCGAGGGGGACGAGCCTGCCTACCGCTGCTACTACCCGCGACCCGGGCGCGGCAACGCCGGACTGCGCACCGTGATGAAGAACATCCTCGCGGATTTCGCGCTCGCCAATCCGTTCGAGAACCTGGGCCGCGACCTGCGCGGCGTGCTGCGCGCCCTGCGCCGGCACTTTCCACGGCCGACGCGGGGGCGGCCGAACCTGCAGATCCAGGTGCTGGGGTCGCTCTTCTTCCGCAACAAGGCCGCCTATGCGATCGGCCGCATCGTCAACGGCAACCAGGAGGCTGCCTTCGCGGTGCCGATCCTGCAGAACGCACGCGGCGAGCTGTACCTGGACGCGATCCTGCTCGACCCGGACCTGCTGGTGGTGCTGTTCTCCTTCTCGCGCGCCTACTTCTTCGTCGACATGGAAGTGCCCGCCGCCACCGTGTCCTTCCTGCGGCAGCTGATGCCGAAGAAGCCGCGCGCGGAAATGTACATGACCGTGGGACTCGCCAAACAGGGCAAGACGCTTTTCTACCGCGACCTCTTCTATCACCTGCGGCATTCCTCCGACAATTTCGTGGTCGCGCCGGGGATTCGCGGCATGGTGATGCTGGTCTTCACGCTGCCCTCGTTTCCCTACGTCTTCAAGGTGATCCGCGACCATTTCGCGCCGCCCAAGGAAATGGACCGGCAGACGGTCAAGGACAAGTACCAGCTGGTGAAATTCCACGACCGCGTGGGCCGGCTCGCCGACACGCTTGAATACTCGCTGGTGGCGCTGCCGCTCGAGCGCTTCGACCCGGAGATGCTCGAGGAGTTGAAGGCCGGGGCCGCGTCCAGCATCGAGATCGAGGGCGACCAGGTCGTCATCCGCCACGTCTATATCGAGCGACGCATGCAGCCGCTGAACCTCTATGTCGAGGAGGCAAAGCGCGACGGCGACACGGCGCGCCTGCGCAATGCGCTGCACGAGTACGGCAGCGCGATCAAGGAGCTTGCCGGCGCCGGCATCTTTCCCGGCGACATGCTGCTGAAGAATTTCGGCGTCACGCGCCACGGCCGCGTCGTGTTCTACGATTACGACGAGATCGCCTACATGGCCGAGTGCAACTTCCGCCGCATCCCGCCGCCGCGCACGCACGAGGACGAGATGTCCGCGGAACCGTACTACTCGGTCGGGCCGCACGATGTCTTCCCGGAACAGTTCGAGCGCTTCCTGGTCAGCGACCCGGCCTCGCGCGACATGCTGCTCGAAGTGCACGCCGACCTCATGGACCCGGAATTCTGGTCCGGCACGCAGGCCCGCGTGCGCCATGGCGTGCAGGCGGACGTGTTTCCCTATCCGGAGGCGGTGCGCTTCGTTCGCTGAGCGGCGAACGCGCGGCGCAGCCTCGCGCCGCAGCCGGCGTTGCTCAGGACAGCACGCCGAAGAGCGCGGCGCCGACCGCGGCACGCAGGTGCGCGAGCGGAATCAGCAGCACCTGCAGCAGCACCAGCAGCACCAGCGGCGACAGGTCGATGTTGGCGATCGGCGGGATGATCCGCCGCACGGGCCGCAGGAACGGGCGCGTGACCGGCTCGAACATCGCGCCCGCCGGCGAGTGCGGGCTGAGCCAGGACAGCACGATCTGCACGAAGATCGCGAACATCAGCAGGTACAGGCTGAGGCGCACCAGGTCGACGAGCGAGAGCCCGGCGAGCACCGCGATCGCGGTGCCGACGGACGCCCCCGGGTCCCAGCCGCGCAGTGCCAGCACCGCCCAGAGCGCGAGCGCCTGCACCAGCCAGGCGGCGATCCAGGTGGCGAGATCGAACCCGGCCAGCGCCGGGATGACGCGGCGCGCCGGGCGCACGATCCAGTTGGTGCAGACGATGACGAACTCGCCGATCTGGTTGCGAAACGGCACGCGCAGCCACTGGAAATGAAACCGCGCGAGCAGCAGGAAGACGAAGAACCCGGCGAGCGTCTCGACGAGGAACTGCGTGATCTGCGTGAACATCAGGCGTCGTCCAGTTCGCGGCCGAGCGTCTCGCCGCGCCGGCTGGCGGCCTCGACCGCGCGCGCGAGGCGAGCGGCCATGCCCTCCTCGGCCATCACCGCGAGCGCGGCCGCCGTGGTCCCGCCCGTCGAGGTGACCTGTTCGCGCAGGGTCGAAGGCGACTGGTCCGAACGCGCCGCGAGTTCGGCCGCCCCGCGCACCGTGGCGATCGCCAGCTTCGCAGCCGCCTGCGGCGAGAGCCCGAGCTTTTCGCCGGCCGCGGCCAACTGCTCGATGAACCAGAACACGTAGGCCGGTCCGCTGCCGGAGACCGCGGTCACGGGGTCGAGCAGCGCCTCCGCATCGACCCAGACCACCTCGCCGACGGCGGCGAGCACCGCCTCGGCGCGCGCGCGTTCCTTGGCATCCACCGACGCGGCGGCATACAGGCCCGTGATCCCCATCCCGATCAGCGCAGGCATGTTCGGCATGGCCCGCACGATGCGCGTATGCCCGCCCAGCCAGCGCGACAGGGTCTCCAGCCGCACCCCGGCGGCAACGCTGATCACCAGTCGCGCGCCAAGCTCGCCGCCCAGCGCGGACAGGGCCGCGCGCATGTCCTGGGGCTTGACCGCCAGGACCAGGGTGTCGGCTTCGAGCAGCCCCGCGTCCGGTGCCGTCGAAACCCGCACCGGAAAACGCGCCACGAGCCGCTCACGCGCCGCGTCGTTCACTTCGATCACCGACAGGTCGCGCGCATCGGTGCCACGGGCGATCAGGCCGCCGATCAGCGCGGCCGCCATGTTGCCCCCGCCGAGAAAGGCGATCCTCACGCCGCGGCCCGTGCCGGCGGGCGCGCGCCGAAGATCGCCGTGCCGATGCGCACCAGAGTCGCGCCCTCTGCGACGGCCGATTCGAGATCGTCGGACATGCCCATCGACAGCGTGTCCATGCCGGGGTGCGCGGCGCGCAGGCGCTCGAAGAGCTCGCGCAGCATCGCGAAACACGCGCGCTGCCGGGCGCGGTCCGGCGCCGGCTCGGGCACGGCCATCAGGCCGCGCAGGGCAAGGCGCGGCAGCCCCGCCACCCCTTGCGCAAGCGCCGCGGCGTCCGCGGGCGCAACGCCGCTCTTGGTCGATTCACCGGAAATGTTCACCTGCAGGAGCACATTGAGCGGGGCCTGCCCGGCCGGGCGCTGGGCGGAGAGGCGCTCGGCGATCTTCAGCCGGTCCACGCTCTGTACCCAGGCGAAGCGTTCCGCCACCTGCCGGGTCTTGTTGCTCTGGAGCGGACCGATGAAGTGCCATTCGAGGGCCGCGGACTGCGTGCCGAGCATGTCCATCTTGGCAAGCGCCTCCTGCACGTAGTTCTCGCCGAACGCACGCTGGCCCGCCGCAGCCGCCTCGGCAATGCGCGCCGCGGGATGCATCTTCGAGACGGCGACGAGCGCGACCGACGCCGGATCACGCCCCGCATCGCG
Source organism: Burkholderiales bacterium (assembly GCA_036526195.1). GTDB lineage: Bacteria > Pseudomonadota > Gammaproteobacteria > Burkholderiales > SG8-39 > DATCYZ01. The sequence continues at coordinate 2,448 of DATCYZ010000032.1, read as the reverse complement.
CGCCGCGTGCGCGATGCGCGCGCGAACGGCTTGCAAAGTGTCACCGATCATGTCCATACTTTTGGACCGGCGCGGGCTTTCCCCGCACCCCAAGCGAGAATTGTAATGGATCTGACCGAACTCCTCGCCTTCGTCGTCAAGAACAAGGCCTCCGACCTGCACCTGTCCTCCGGACTGCCGCCCATGATCCGGGTGCACGGCGACGTGCGCAAGATCAACGTGCCGCCGCTCGAGCACAAGGACGTGCACGGCATGATCTACGACATCATGAACGACGGACAGCGCAAGTTCTACGAGGAAAACCTCGAGTGCGACTTCTCGTTCGCGGTGCCGAACCTGGCGCGCTTCCGCGTCAACGCCTTCGTGCAGAACCGCGGCGCCGCGGCGGTGATGCGGACCATTCCGTCGAAGATCCTGTCGCTGGAGGACCTGAAGGCGCCGAAGATCTTCAAGGAAATTTCCGACTATCCCCGCGGCATCGTGCTGGTCACCGGACCGACCGGCTCGGGCAAGTCGACCACGCTGGCGGCGATGATCAACCACAAGAACGAGGAAGAGCACGGCCACATCCTCACCATCGAGGATCCGATCGAGTTCGTGCACGAGTCGAAGAAGTGCCTGATCAACCAGCGCGAGGTCGGGCCCCACACGCTGTCGTTCGCGAACGCGCTGCGCTCGGCGCTGCGCGAGGACCCGGACGTGATCCTGGTCGGCGAGATGCGCGACCTCGAAACCATCCGCCTTGCGCTCTCCGGCGCGGAGACCGGCCACCTGGTGTTCGGCACACTGCACACCTCATCCGCGGCGAAGACCATCGACCGGATCGTCGACGTGTTCCCCGCGGCGGAAAAGGAAATGGTGCGCGCGATGCTCTCGGAATCGCTGCGTGCTGTAATCTCCCAGACGCTGATGAAGACGAAGGACGGCGCGGGTCGCGTTGCAGCCCATGAAATCATGATCGGCACGCCGGCCATCCGCAACCTGATCCGCGAGGCAAAAATCGCGCAGATGTACTCGGCGATCCAGACCGGACGCCAGATCGGCATGCAAACGCTCGACCAGAACCTGCAGGAACTGGTTGCCCGCAATGTGGTCTCCGCAGCGGAAGCACGCAGCAAGGCCGCCAACAAGGACACCTTCCCGGGCTGACCGGGAAGGCGACACGGGACAGGAGGACACCATGGAGCGCGAACAGGCTACCAAGTTCATTTACGACCTGCTGCGCGCGTTGATCGCGAAGAAGGGTTCGGACCTGTTCATCACGGCGGAATTCCCGCCGGCGATGAAGATCGACAGCAAGATGACGCCGGTGTCGCAGACACCGCTCAACCCGCAGCACACCGCGATGCTGCTGCGCGCGATCATGAACGACAAGCAGGCCGCGGAGTTCGAGGCGAACAAGGAGTGCAACTTCGCCATCAACCCCGCCGGCATCGGCCGGTTCCGCGTCAACTGCTTCATGCAGATGGGCAAGGCCGGCATGGTGCTGCGCGTGATCACCACCGCGATCCCGGAGTTCGACGACCTGAAGCTGCCGCCGGTGCTGAAGGACGTGATCATGACCAAGCGCGGCCTGGTGCTGGTGGTGGGCGGCACGGGCTCGGGCAAGTCGACCAGCCTCGCCGCGATGATCGGCTACCGCAACGAGAACACGCACGGCCACATCATCACCATCGAGGACCCGGTCGAGTACGTGCACCCGCACCGCAACTGCCTGATCACGCAGCGCGAAGTCGGCGTCGACACCGATTCCTGGGAAGTCGCGCTGAAGAACACCCTGCGCCAGGCGCCCGACGTCATCCTGATCGGCGAGATCCGCGACATGGAAGTCATGGAGCACGCCATCGCCTTCGCCGAAACCGGCCACCTCGCCCTCGGCACGCTGCACGCCAACAACTCGAACCAGGCGATGGACCGGATCATCAACTTCTTCCCCGAGGCGCGGCGCCACCAGCTGCTGATGGACCTGTCGCTCAACCTGAAGGCGGTGGTCTCCCAGCGCCTGATCCCGCTGAAGGAAGGCAAGGGCCGCGCGGCCGCGGTGGAAATCCTGCTGAATTCGCCGCTGATCTCCGACCTGATCTTCAAGGGCGAGATCCACGGCATCAAGGAGATCATGAAGAAGTCGCGCGAGCTCGGCATGCAGACCTTTGACCAGGCGCTGTTCGACCTCTACGAAGCCGGCCGCATCAGCTTCGAGGATGCCTTGCGCTTCGCCGACTCGACCAACGAGGTGCGGCTTAACATCAAGCTGCACGGCAAGGAGTCGAAGGACCGCGACATAACCAAGGGAATCGAACATCTGGATATCGTTTAACAGCTCGTCAAGCAAAAGCTTTTACCACAGAGATCACAGAGCGCACAGAGGAAAACCTTCCAGCGAATTGACCTTCTCTGTGTCCTCTGTGATCTCTGTGGCAATGAGGTTTTATCGCTTTAACTGCGATT
>DATCYZ010000031.1:0-12031 GCA_036526195.1 Burkholderiales bacterium | reverse complement strand
GAGCCGCTCGCCGAGGATGCGGCTGATGTTGAAGTTCAGCTTCGCCACGATGTGCGGGAAGAAGCGCAGGTCCTTCGCCATGCGCTGGTGGTCGAAGCACAGCGCCGTCACCGGCGTCACCGCGCGCACGTCGGCGGTGCGTTGCGTGGCGCGGATGTAGCCGATCTCGCCGAACACCTGTCCCGGGCCGAGCCGCGCCAGCACCCGTTCGCTGCCGTCGCCGGCGCGGCGCACCACGTCGAGTTCGCCCGAGAGCACCAGGTACATAGACCGGCCGGCGGTGCCCTGCTCGACCAGCAGTTCCCCGGTCGGCACTTCGCGCAGTTCGGAGATCAGGATCGCCTTGCGGATCTGGTAGTTGGTCATGTCGTGGAACAGCGGGCTCTTCTCCAGTACCTCGCGCTGCATCGACATCGCGAGAATGTCGTACAGGCCCACCAGGCGGATGCGCGACATCACCAGCGGCGTGATCAGCAGGTTGGCGAACACCGAAAACAGCATGGTCGCGGCCGCCAGGGCGCCGAACTGCGCCACCACCGTGAAGTCCGAGAGCAGCAGCACGCCGAAGCCGAGCGCCAGCGCCAGGCTGGTGGCCACCACCGGCAGCGCCTCGTCCTTCACCGTCTCGAGCACCGCCTCGTCGTAGTTGGAGGTGGTGCGGCACAGCGCGTTGTAGCGCGAGAACAGGTGGATGGTGCCGTCGATGGCGATGCCTATGGCGATCACCGCCACCATCGCGGTCCCCGGGTTCAGCGGGATGCCGAGCAGCCCCATGATGCCGAGCATCAGGATGATCGGGATCACGCTCGGCACCAGCGCGATCAATCCCCCTTTCAGCGAGGTGAACATCAGCGACATCATCAGGAAGATCACCGCCAGCACGATGCCGAGCGCCTCGATCTGGCCACCGATCAGGGTGTCGGCCGCGGCGTTGATCATCAGGTTCTCGCCGGTAACCGTGGTCTGCAGGTCCGGCCCGGCGAAATGGCGCACCGCCTCGCGCAACTCCGCGATGTGCCGGTTCAGGCGCCGCGAATCGCTAACGTTGTGGCGCACCACGATGTTGGCCTGCGAGAAATCGTGGCTGACGTAGGGCGAGAGGTCGCTGCGATGGAAAAAGAGCAGGTACTGCGCGACGAGGTTGCGCGTCGCGGGCACCGCCCAGGCCTCCGCCTTGCCGCCGTTGAACTCGCGGTTGACCAGCGCGAGGTGGTCGGCCAGCGACAGGCTGCGGTCGAACAGGCCCTGCTTCTCGATGAAGGCCTGGATCTCGACCAGCTTTTCCAGTTGCGCCGGTTCGAGGAAGGCCTTGGGCGAGCGCGAGCGCAGCGTGATGTAGAACACCTTCACGCCGGAGAGGTCGCGTTGCACGCGCTCGGTGTCGTGCACCAGCGGCCGGTCGCCGCGAAAGTACGTCATCGGGTCGTTGGTGACGTAGAGCTTGGAGGCCTGCCAGACGAAGCCTCCGCACATCATGGCGGTGACGACCAGCACCACCAGCGAATAGCGGTGGCGCAGCGCGCCAAAGGTGCGCACCGCGGCCCCGGGCAGGCCGCCCGGCATCGCGCCGGGCAGGCCGCGCGCGACCCGCGGCCCGAACCAGGCGAGCAGCATCGGCACCAGCAGCACGGTGATCAGCCCGTTGGCGAGCACCGCGAACGCCGAGGCGATGGCGAAATCCCGGATCAGGCCGAGCGGGCTGAAGGCGTTGCTGGAGAACCCGACCACGGTGGTGAGCACGGTGAGGATGGTGGGCACGCCGAGGTGGCGCACCATGATGCGGGTGGCCGCGCTGCGCATCGCGCGCGCCCCGCTCACCTTGCCGGCCTGCGCCTCGGCGAGGCCGCGGTAATAGCCGGCGACCATGTGCACGTCCTCGGTCGAGCCGATCACCACCACCAGCGAGGGCAGCATCGCCAGCAGGATGCTGATCGGGATGCCGGCGAGCCCCATCATGCCGAGCGTCCAGAGGATCGACAGCCCGGCGGTCAGCAGCGGAATCAGCGCCGCCGTGAAGCTGCGGAAGAAGAACAGGATCGTCAGCACCAGCAGCGCGGCCGAGGTCGGCGCGAGCACCATGAGGTCGCGATACAGGCTCGCGGTCAGCTCGGCGTTGATCCGCGGCGGCCCGATCTGGAACACCTCGGTGAAGGCGGGTCGCGCACGCTCGACCACCGCTTCCATGTCGCGATACGCGGCACGGTCGAAGTCGCCGGTGTCGTTCTCGCGCACCGACACCACCAGCGCGACGGCCCGGCCGTCGGGCGAGACGAGGTTGCGCACCACCAGCGGGTTGTAGAGCGCATCCTCGCGCGCCTGGTCGGCGCCGGCCTGGTCGCGCGGCGCCTCGAGCATGATCGGCCGCGCCTCGATGCCGCCCGCCACGCCGCGGATGCTGCGCAGGTTGAACACGCCGTCCACGCGCTCGACGAAGGGCAGCGCCTCGAGCGCATGGTGCAGGCGCTCGAGCGCCGCGAGCTTGTCCGGGGTCCAGAGGGTCTCGTCGCGGACATAGACGATCGTGCGGTTGTCCGAGCCGAAGGTGCGCGCGGTCTGCAGCCAGGCCTGCTTGCCGGGATCGGCGTCGGCGATCATGCGGCCGAAGCCGGTGTCCACCGCCAGGTAGGGCAGCCCGAGCGCGGCGACCAGCGTCGTCAGGACGATGAACAGCAGTGAGGCGAGCCGCCGTTCGACGCCGAGCAGGAAGAGCGTCTGCAGCATGGCGCGACCTAGTTCCGCGCCCCGCCCGCCGGCGCGGCGGCGGTGGCGGCGTCGGGCGAAACCGGGAGCAGGTGACGCCGGGCCTGCAGCCAGGCGGGCTCGAAGAGCGCGGCGGGCACGTAGTCCTGCGAAAGCACGCGGCGTTCCACCTTCACCAGCGTCTTGTGCTGTTCGCGGAAGTCCTCCATCAGCACCATGTCCGCGCGCCATGAGTCGGCGTCGATGCGCCGCAGGTCGCGCCAACTCTGGCGCTTCACCAGCCGGCCGCGGCGGTCGAGGTAGTCGGTGCGCACGATGAACAAGGTGTCCTTGCGCAGCCAGTGGCGCCGCGCGCCATGGCCGGTGGTGGCGGCGGCGTCCGCGTCGCGCGGCTCGGCGCGCACAACCCAGTGCGGCACCCGGCCGATCTCGCGCGTCCCCTCGATCCGGTAGTTCCAGTCTTCGGTCGCCTCGACCACCAGGTCCTCGATGGCGAAGTCGGTGCCGAGGAAATGGCTGCCGCGCGTGTCGGCCGACCCCGTGACCATCCCGCCGGCGAGGGCCGGCAGGTAGACCGCGCTTTTCGCCATGCGGGCCGCGCCACGCTCGGCGAGCAGGGCCACGCCGCGCACCTCCTCGGGATCGTCGAACACCAGCAGCATGCGCATGCGCCGGTCGGCCTCGACGCGCAGGAAGAAGCGCGCCTTGCGCACGCTGCGGTTGCCGGCGGCGTCGATCAGGATCAGCGCCTGCTCCTCGTAGACGTAGGGATCATGCTGGTGCCGCCGCACCGAGGCCTCCATCAGCGCGCGCGCGTCGCGCTTCACGGCCGGCGCCTCCGGCGTCGCGGCGCCGGCGGCCCGCGCCACCTGCGGCAGGCCGGCGCATAGCGCCAGCTGCAGCACCGCAAGCAGCAGGCCGTGACGCGAAAGCTTCACTGCGCGCCCCCCTCGAGGAGGCTTTGCGCCACCGCCGCCGCCAGTTCGCCCCAGACGCGGCTCATCGCGACCACCGTGGCGTCGAAGGTGTCGGCGGGCGCGAGCGCCGCGCTTGCCCAGCGGCCATGGCGCGCGTCGACCAGCGCGCGTTCCGTGCCGCGCGACACCCACCACCTGGCCTCCAGCCGGACCGTCCCGGTTTCATCGCGTTCGAAGCGCAGCACCTCGACCTCGACGCGCGCCCCGGGCTCGAAGCGCATGGAATGCGGCGCCGCGAGCACGCGTTCGCTGCCCAGGCGCGCGGCGAGGTTGCGCACCAGCGCCGCGGTCATGTCCTTGCGCAGGTTGCCGCCCCATTGGTGGAACTCGGCAAGTTCGATCTGCGCGCCGCGCCGCGTCACCATCTGCGGCCGCTCGAGGTACTGCGGCAACCTGACCCCGGTGACCAGCACAGAGGGCGGCGCCTTCGCCGCCGGCGCGGCCGGCGCCGCGAGCACCGGCTCGAGCACGTAGAAGCGCACCGGCACGGCGCCGGAACCGGAACAGCCGGCGAGCAGCACGGCGAGCGCCAGCAGCGTGCTACGCGGCACCCGGCGCGGGATGGGTTTCGTCATTTGCCTCCCGGTGGCGTCTTGCCGAAGAGTACCGATTGGGGATTGCGTTCCAGCATGTCGACCAGGCTGCGGATCGAGCGCGCGGTTTCGGTCAGCTCCTCCGACAGACGCGCCGCGCCCTCGTGCAGCGGCGAGGAGGGGTCCAGCGTGCGGTCGATCAGGCCAAGCGTGTTGCGCGCCTGCTCGAGCGCGCGACGGCCTTCGACCAGCGCCTTGTCGAGGTTGTCGGCGATCGGCTCGGCGCGCTGGTCGACCTTGCGCAGCAGGCTGCGGAAGCTTTCCATCGAGGCGCGCAGCTCGAGCACCGCCTTCTGCAGCTCGGGCGCGTTGACCAGCTGGTTCGCGCCGGTCAGCGTCGACTTCAGCTCGGCGCCGATGCCCTCGATGTCCACTCTTTCGAGCCGCTCGAGGAAGCTGCGCAGCGACGTGGTCATCTGGTCCAGGCTCGCGGGGATCGTCGGCAGTTCCGGCATGCCGTAGCCGGCGGTCTTGCCGTTCAGCGCGAGGCGCACCTTCGTGCCCGGGTGCATGTCGAGCTCGACGAACAGCTGCCCGGTGAGCAGGTTGCCGGTCTGCAAGCGCGCGCGCAGGCCGCGCGCCACCAGCGCGTTCAGCGTCTTCACCGGGTCCGCGGTGGACATCCGGCCGCCGCGCTCCACCACGCGCTCGGGCTCCATTTCGATCACCACCGGAATGCGGAAGGCGTTTTCCTTGCCGTCGAACTCGAGCCGCACGTCGGTCACCGAGCCGACGCGGATGCCCTTGAACTCCACCGGCGCGCCCACCGACAGGCCGCGCACCGAGCCCTCGAAGAACAGCACGAACTTCACCTTGCGCGTGAAGCTGCGCTCGGCCACGGCCGCCGCGTTCTCGTGCAGGGTGAAGACCAGGCCCTCGACGTCCTGCGAGACCGCCTCGGCGGTGTCCGGCGTCTCGAAAGCGATGCCGCCGAAGAGCAGCGCCTGGACCGACTCGGTGCGCACGCGCACGCCGTCGGCGCCGACGGCGACGTCGATGCCGCTCGCGTTCCAGAAGCGCGTGTTGCCGCGGATCTGCCGGTCGAAGGGCACCTTGACGAAGGCGTGCAGCAGCACCGACTTGGCATCGTTGGCAAGCTCGTAGCCGAGCACCTCGCCGGCCAGCACGCCGCGGTAATAGAGCGGCGAGCCGCGATCGATCGAGCCGAGCTTCGGGGCGATCAGCACGATCTTGCGGCCGGCCTCGTCCGCGCGCACCACCGGCTGCACCTCCAGCCCGGTGAAGTGGGTCTGCGCCGCGCCCTGCCCCGGCTCGATCTCGATGTAGGCGCCGGTCACCAGCGTCGACAGGCCCGAGACGCCGCGCACCCCGAGGCTGGGCTTCACCACCCAGAAACGCGTGTCGCGCCGCACCAGCGGCTCGGCTTCCTTGTTGAGCGCGGCGCGCACCACCACGTGGGCGAAGTCGCCGCTGAAGCTCAGGCCGTCGACCACGCCGATCTCGATGTTCTTGTACTTCACCTTGGTCTTGCCGACCTCGATGCCCTCGGCGGTCTTGAAGCTGATGGTGATCGTCGGGCCCTTCTCCGAGAGCGTCTTGAAGATCAGCCAGCCGCCGATCAGGACCGTGATCAGCGGGATCAGCCAGACCAGCGACAGGCTGGCGCGCCGGTGGACGTCCGGTTCGCCCGCGAGGTCCAGCGGATCCGGCGACGTGCTCATGTCGCGACGCCCCGCGTGCGCCCGGGCGCGCTCGCCCTGCCGCGGCCCGCGCGGTCCCAGATCAGCCGCGGGTCGAAGGCATGGGCCGCGAGCATGGTGGCGATCACCGCCGCGGCGAAGAACGGCACGCCGGGCCCGGGGCGCACCGTGGCGAGCGAATCCATGTTCACCAGCGCGACCAGAATGGCCACGAGGAACACATCCACCATCGACCAGGCGCCGATCACCTCGGTGATGCGGTACAGGCGCGTGCGGTCGCGCGGCCGCCAGCCCGAGCCGCGCTGCACCGTGACCAGCAGCAGCACCAGCACCGCGATCTTGCTGAACGGCACCACGAAGCTGGCGAAGAACACCAGCAGCGCGAGCGGCCACATGCCGGCCTGGATCAGGTGCAGCACGCCCGAGAGGATGGTGTTCGGCTCGCCCTGGCCGAGCTGGATCACGGTCATCACCGGGTAGACGTTCGCCGGAATCAGCAGCACCGTGGCCGCCGCCAGCAGCGCCCAGGTGCGCGACAGGCTCTCGGGCTTGCGCGCCGCGTGCAGCGCGCTGCCGCAGCGCGGGCAGCCGGCACCCGCGCGGCGCGCCTCGACCAGCAACTCGCAGACGTGGCAGGCGATGAGGCCGTGCTTCGCGGCGCTGCCCTGCGAGGCGTGCGGGTCGCCGCCGCCCGCGGGCAGGGTGCGCGGCCCGATGCGCGGCCAGACCGTGCCGTGCTCGAAGTTCGCCACCGCGGCCGAGGCCACGACCAGCAGCGCGACGAAGGCGTACAGGCCGGGGCCGGGCACGACGCTCGCCATGTCCATCAGCTTCACGATCGACACCAGCAGCGCGAGCATGAACACGCCGATCAGGCTCCAGGGCGCGAGCGCGCTCACCATGCGATAGACCGCCGCGAGGTACGGTGGCCGCGTCCCGAGGCGGTGCGCCATCACCACGTAGAGCATGCCACCGAGGGTGAGCAGCGGAAACAGGAAACTGGTCAGGAACACCAGCACGCCGAGTTCGGGCATGCCGGCGCGGCCGAGCGCGAACGCGCCGGAGACCAGCACCGTCTGCTCCACACGCTCGCCGAACTTGAGCGCGATGAACGGAAAGACGTTCGCCATGACGAACAGGAACAGGGCCGCGAGGTACAGGGCGGCGCTGCGATCGAGGCTGTGCGGGACGTTGCGGTAGAGCGTCGCGCTGCAGCGCCCGCAGCGCGCCTCGCCGCCGGCCGGCAGCGGCGCGAGGCGATGCAGGCGGTCGCACTCGTGGCAGGCAATGAGGCCGTCGGCGCCATGGCGCCCGGCGATGTGCGGATCGGAATGTGACATGATCGCCGCGCGGCGTGAAAAAGACGCCCTGGCGCCCCCGCGCTACGATAACACGCCACCCCGAAGGACCGATGCCGGACACCGACGAAGACCGCAGGATTCCATGACCGTGCTGCGCATCGGCAGCGGGGCCGGGTTTTCCGGCGACCGGCTGGAGCCCGCCGTGGTGCTCGCCGAGCGCGCCGGGCTGGACTGGCTCGGCCTGGAATGCCTCGCCGAGCGCACCATTGCGCTTGCCCAGTTGCGCCGCCTGAAGGACCCCGCGGAAGGCTACGACCCGCTGCTCGCGCGGCGCATGACGCCGCTCCTGCCGGTGGCGGCACGCAACGGGGTGCGCATCGTCACCAACATGGGCGCGGCCAACCCGCTCGCCGCGGCCGACGTGGTGCTCGGCATCGCGCGCGGGCTGGGACTTGCCCTGAAGGTGGCGACGGTCACCGGCGACGACGTGCTGGCGCTGCTCTCGCCCGAGGACCGGGTGCTGGAAACCGGCGGCCGGGTCGGCGACCTCGGCTGGCTGGTCTCGGCGAACGCCTACCTCGGCGCCGCCGCCCTGCTGCCCGCCATCGAATCCGGGGCCGGGGTGATCCTCACCGGGCGGGTGGCGGACCCCTCGCTCTTCCTCGCGCCGGCGATGCACCGCTTCGGCTGGGACCCGGCGGACGCGGACCGCATCGCCACGGGCACCGTCATGGGACACCTGCTCGAGTGCGGCGGACAGGCGACCGGCGGCTACTTCGCCGAGCCCGGCCTGAAGGACGTTCCGGACTTCGCCCGGCTCGGCTTCCCGTTCGCGGAGGTGGGCGCCGACGGCGACTTCGTGCTCGGCAAGGCGCCGGACACCGGCGGGCGCATCGACGCCATGACCGTCAAGGAGCAACTGCTCTACGAAGTGACCGACCCGCGCGCCTACGCCACGCCGGACGTGGTCGCGGATTTCAGCGGCGTGCGCCTCGCCGCGGCAGGACCGGACCGCATCGCGGTCTCGGGCGCGCGCGGCCGCGCGCAACCGCGGCAGTTGAAGGTCAGCATCGGTTATCACGCCGGCTGGGTCGGCGAGGGCGAGATCGGTTACGCCGGGGCGAACGCGCTTGCGCGCGCGCGTCTCGCCGGCGAGACGCTGCGCGCGCGGCTGGGGGCGGCCTTTGCGGAACTGCGCATCGACGACAACGGCTGCACCTCGCTCCCCGAAAAAGACTACCGCGACACCGAGCCGTACGAGGTGCGCCTGCGCGTCGCGGGCCGCGCCGGCGTGAAGGACAAGGCAGAGCGCATCGGCGAGGAAGTCGAGGCGCTGTGGACCAACGGGCCGGGCGGCGGCGGCGGCGCGCGGCGCTACGTGCGCGAGCAGGTCGGCGTGGTGTCCACGCTAATCGACCGCGAGCGCGTGCAACCGCAACTCACGGTCAAGGAATGGCGCGGTGAAAAAGCGACTGCATGAACTCGCGCACTGTCGCGCGGGCGACAAGGGCGACACCTCGATCCTCTCGCTGATCGCCTACCGCGAGGCGGACTACGCGCTGCTCGCGCGCGCCGTCAGCGCCGAGGCGGTGAAGGCGCACCTCGGCCACGTGGTGAAGGGCACGGTGACGCGCCACGAAGTGCCCGGCTTGGGCGCGCTGCAGTTCGTCTGCGAGCATGCCCTCGGCGGCGGCGTCACCACCTCGCTTGCGCTGGACGCCCACGGCAAGAGCCTGTCCTACGCCCTGCTCGAACTGCAGATCGACGCCTGAAAAAGGGGTCAGACCCCATTTCCCGCGTGAGGCGGTGCCTCAAAAAGGGGTCAGACCCCTTTTTGTGTCGCGGGCCTGCACCGGGAAATGGGGTCTGACCCCTTTTTCGTGGTGCCCGCGTCAACCGGTCGGCGGCGCGCATCGTTGTACCGGCATGACCTGACGCGAGCGATGCCATGCCCCGACCCCTGCGAACGCACGCCCCGGGCGTGCCGCTGCACCTGGTGCAGCGCGGCCACAACCGCGAGGCCTGTTTCCTCGACGAGGCGGATCGCCGCACCTACCGCGCCGCGCTGGATTTCTACGCCGCCGAAACGCGCTGCGCGGTGCACGCCTACGTGCTGATGGGCAACCACGTGCACCTGCTGCTCACCCCCGGGGTCGAAAACGGGGCGTCGTTGCTGATGCAATCGCTCGGCCGGCATTACGTGCGCCACTTCAACGACGTCCATGCGCGCAGCGGCACCCTGTGGGAGGGGCGCTTTCGCTCGATGCCGATCCACGCGGCGCGCTACCTTCTCGCCTGCATGCGCTACATCGAACTGAACCCGGTGCGCGCCGGACTGGTGCCGCACCCGGCGGCGTGGCGCTGGTCGAGCTTTCGCGTAAACGCGCTCGGCGCGAACGACGAGGTCGTCACGCCGCATCCGCTCTGGTACGGGCTCGGCCGCGATCCGCAGGCGCGGCGCGCCGCCTACCTCGCGCTTTTCGAAGGCCGCATCGATGAACCGGAACTGAAGACCTTGCGCGCCGGGCGTCCGCGCGGGCGCCCGCGCTCGAAAAAGGGGTCTGACCCCTTTTTCGGGGTGCCGCCCGCCCCCTAGGGACGGGTCAGCAGGATGCCGATGACGAACGCGCCGGCCAGCAGGATGAAGACCAGCACCCAGCCGAGGCCGCGTCCACGCGCATCGACGACGCCCTCGCAGGCGCTCTTCAGCATCGGCTTGAGCTCGAGCAGCGCATCGACCGATTGCTCCGCCTCCTCGGCACTGACGCCGTCGGCCTCCTGCACGATGCGGATCGCGGCCGCCTTGTCGCCCTTGTGCAGCGCGCTGAGCGCCGCGGGCGGAAGCGGCTGCGCGCTTCGCGTGATCATCGGGTACCGCGTGCGCGGTCCGGGCATGCTCCGCATCGTTTCAGGCGACGCGCGGCGCCGGACGGCGGCCGGCGAGCGCGTCTTCGAGCAGCGCGCGCACGCCCGCCTCGGTAACCGGGCGCGGATTCGGATACGGCGCGGCGATTGCGATCCTCGCCGCGCGCTCGATGCCTGCCTGCGTCATGCCGAGCTCGGCGAGCGTCATCGGCAGGCTGAGCCGCTGCTCGAGGTCCCACAGGCCGGTTGCCGCATCCGCCGCGCCGAGCGCACGCGCGAGCCGCACCATTGCCTCGGGCGCCGCCGGCGCGTTGAACGCCGTGGCATGCGGCAGCACGATCGAATGGGTCTCGGCGTGCGGCAGGTTGAAGCTGCCGCCAAGTGTGTGGCAAAGCTTGTGGTGCAGGGCCACGCCGGCGGTGCCGAGCACCACGCCGGCCAGCCAGGCGCCGTAGAGCGCGTCGGCGCGCGCCGCGGCGTTCGACGGATCCTTCACCACCACCGGCAGCGCCGCGGCCAGCGCGCGGATGCTCTCCTCCGCCATCAGTGAAACGATCGGATTGCCGTCCTGCGCATAGAGCGCCTCGACACTGTGCGCGATCGCGTTCATGCCGCTCGCCGCGGAAAGCCGCGCCGGCAGGCCGAGCGTCAGCTCGGGGTCGTAGATCACGGTCTTCGGCAGCACGCGCAGGTCGCGCCCGGTGCGCTTCAGGCCGTCTTCGGTGAGGCCGTAGATCGGCGTCATTTCCGAACCCGAATAGGTGGTCGGCACGGCGACCACCGGCAGCCCCGAGGTGAGCGCGATCGCCTTGCCCAGTCCGGTGGTCGAGCCCCCGCCGACGGTGATGCAGCCGTCGGCGCCGAGTTCCCGCGCCACCGCGCGGGCCGCCTCGGCGATCGCTACCGGCACGTGCATCGTGGCCCGATTGAAGGTCCCCGCGACGCGCGCGCCGAGCAGCGCCGTCACCGCCTTCACGCCATCCGCGCGACCCGGTCCCGAGAGGATCAGGGCACGCTTGATGCCGAGGCGGTCGAGCTCGTCCGGCAGTTGCGCAAGCGTGCCGGCGCCGAACACCACGCGCACCGGCAAGCCGGTATAGACGAAAGGCGTCATCGCGCGGGCATCATAGCGCGGGCTGCGCCTGCGCCGCGCGCCGCGCCAGCCGGCGACGGAAATCGAGCGCCAGTAGCGGCAGGCCGATCGCCGCCACCGCGAACACCGGCGTCACGCCCCAGGCATCCACGGCGCGCGCGCCGAGCCAGATGCCCACCGACTGGCCGGTAAAGAGGAAGAACGCGAACAGCGCCACCGCGGCGCCGCGCGCGTCCGGCGCCATCTGCGTGGCGTTCACCTGCAGCGTGTTGTGCATCATGTACAGCCCGATGCCGATGCCCGTGAGGCAGGGCAGCACCCACGGCGCCGACGGCGCGAACAGCATGCCGAAGTACGACAGGCCGAGCAGGCCGCCGCCCGCCAGCACCATGCCGCGCTCGCCGAGCGCCGGCACCACGCGACCGGCGACCGCGGCGTAGAGCAGGCCGCCGAGCGGAAACGCGGCGAGGAAGGTGCCGCTCGCGCCCAGGCTTACGCCATGCCGATGGTGCAGGTCCCAGGCGATGAACACGAAGGCGCCGTTGGCGAGACCGGCCTCGACGAACACGGTGGCGAGCAGCACCCGCACCCAGGCGTTCGAGAGCAGCGCGCCCATCCGACGAAACGCGTTCGCCAGCGAGCCGCCTGCGCCACGCGCGGCGAGGCGCGCGTCGCTGCGCTGCTCGCGCCACAGGAGCGCGCCGATGACGAGGTACAGCACGCCGAGCACCACGAAGATCGCGCGCCAGCTGAAGGCCTCGGCCAGCCAGCCGGCGGCCGAGGCCCCCGCGGCGACGCCGAACATCTGGCCGATGAGATAGCGCGCGATCGTCGCCTGGCG
>DATCYZ010000030.1:0-21783 GCA_036526195.1 Burkholderiales bacterium | reverse complement strand
AGGATCCAGCGCGGCGAGCACTGCGAGTACGTCACTGGCAACAACGACGCCGACGGCGTCTACCTGCTGCACTGGGTGCGTGCGCGCTTCCCGGAACGCGAGGCGCACCTGCGCGCCAAGCTGGCGGAGTGGGGCGGCAATTCCTCCGGCGTGAACGTCGCCAACATCGACAACCTCGGCAACGTGCACCCGGACACCATGTGGTGGGATTGCACGCTCGGCAACGTGCGCGGCCGGCCGTTCTCCGAGATCTGGGCCGACACGCGCCACCCGATCATGGCGGGCCTGAAGGCGCGACCGCGAATCATCAAGGGCCGCTGCGGCGAATGCAGTTACTTCGACGTCTGCGGCGGCAACACGCGGGTGCGCGCGATGAAGCTGACTGGCGATCCCTGGCAGGAGGACCCGGCCTGTTATCTGGACGATGCCGAGATCGGCATCGACACGCCGCGCGAGCGCGTGCCGCTGGCGCCGTACAAGGGGCGCGGCGTGGTTCGGCCGATCGTGCCGCTATGACACGCCTTGCGTGTGCGCTGCTGCTCGCGGCGCTGGCGGGCACGGCGGGAGCGGATCGCGGCAAGGCGGCCGGCGCGCCGGAGGCGCTGTACACCGAGCACTGCGCCGCCTGCCACGGCGTCGACCGGCTCGGCGGCACCGGGCCCGCGCTGCTGCCGCAGAGCCTGGAGCGGCTGCGGCGTCCCGCGGCGGTGCAGGCGATCGCCAAGGGGCGCGTCGCCACGCAGATGCCGGGTTTCGAAGAGAAGCTGAGCACGGCCGAGATCGAAGGCCTCACCGCCTGGCTCTATGCGGCGACCACCCGGGTGCCCGACTGGCTGGAGCCCGAGATCCGCGCCTCGCGCGTGGTGCACCCGGCGACGAAGGCGGATGCGGACAAGCCGGTGTTTGCCGCCGACCCGATGAACCTGTTCGTGGTGGTGGAAACCGGTGACCACCATGCAACGGTCCTCGACGGCGATCGCTTCGAGCCGATCAAGCGCTTTGCCACGCGCTACGCGGTGCACGGCGGGCCGAAGTTCTCGCCGACCGGCCGCTTCGTGTACTTCGCTTCGCGCGACGGCTGGGTGTCCAAGTACGACCTGTGGAACCTGCGCATGGTCACGGAGGTGCGTGCCGGCATCAACACGCGCAACATCGCGGTGTCCTCGGACGGGCGCTACGTCATGGCGGCCAACTACCTGCCGCACACGCTGGTGGTGCTCGACGCGGACCTGAACTTCGTCAAGCTGATCCCGGTGCTCGACCGCGAGGGGAAGAAGTCCTCGCGGGTCTCGGCGGTGTATGACGCCGCGCCGCGCAAGAGCTTCGTCGCCGCGCTGAAGGACATTGCCGAGGTCTGGGAGATCAGTTACGACGACAAGGCCGAGCCGATTCCGACCGGCATGGTGCACGATTTCCGCTACCGGGAAGGCGCCTTCATGCCCGGCAAGCTGAACCCGCGGCGCAGCATTCTTGACGCCCTGCTGGACGATTTCTACTTCACGCAGGACTACTCCGAGCTGCTCGGGGCCGACCGCGAGGGCGGCAAGGGACAGGTCGTGAACCTCGACGTGCGACGCCGCATCGCCAGCGTCGACGTACCCGGCATGCCGCACCTCGCCTCGGGCATCGCCTGGGACTGGAACGGGCGCAGGGTGATGGCGACGCCCAACCTGCGCGAAGGGCTGGTGAGCATCATAGACACCCGCGACTGGAAGGTGCTGCGCCAGATCCCGACCCGCGGGCCGGGCTTCTTCCTGCGCAGCCACGAGAAGACGCCCTATGCCTGGGTGGATGCCTTCATGAGCAAGCAGAAGGACGTGATGCAGGTGATCGACAAGCGCACGCTGGAGGTGGTGAAGGAACTGCGCCCGGCGCCCGGACGCACCACCGCACACGTCGAGTTCGACCGCGACGGACGCCACGCGCTGGTCTCGGTCTGGGAGATGGACGGCGCGATCATCGTCTACGATGCCGCGACGCTCGAGGAAGTGAAGCGCCTGCCGATGAAGAAGCCCTCGGGCAAGTACAACGTGCACAACAAGATCACCCGCTCCGAGGGCACCAGCCACTGAGCCGGCGCCGCCATGGGCCATAAAGTAACATATAGGTTACTAAAAGACCGGAATCGGCGCCCGGCCGCGCTCAGGCCGGTTTCGGCTTCGCGCCTTCCACCGGCAGGCCGGCGGCCGCCCAGCCGTTGAATCCCGGCTCGAGGTGGGCCACGTTGGGAAACCCCATGTCGAGGAGCACCACGGCGGCGAGCGCCGAGCGGTGCCCGCCCGCGCAGTGCAGGACGATGCGCTTTTCCGGGTCGACCTTCCCCGTGAAGTACTTCGAGGTCGGGTCGAGCCAGAATTCGAGCATGCCGCGCGGCACATGGAAGGAACCGGGGATCCAGCCCAGGCTCTGGCGCTCGCGCACGTCGCGGATGTCGATCACCTGCACCCCCCCGCGCTCGATCTCGGCGCGCAGCTGCTCGTTGGTGAGGTTCTCGATGCGGGCCTGCGCCTCCTGCACCAGTTGTCCCACGGTCTTCTTCGGCGTGAACATGTACGAGTCCTCGATTCCGGTCGCTTCAATATAGACCGGGCCGGGCACGGCGTCCGGCAAGATTCGCTATGCGCGCGCGTCGCGGCGTCGGGCGGCACGGTAACGTGTACGTGTACGCGACTTGATGAAAGGTCGCACCGGCGCCGGGCCGGCGGACGCCACCATTCGCGCGCGCGGCGGATCTGGTCGCGCTCGCCCTCGGACGCGAGGACCCGGACACCCTGTTCTTCTCGCGTCGGCTGATGATCGAGGGGGAGGTCGAACTCGGCCTGGTGGTGAAAAACGCGCTTGCCGCGGCACGCCTGCCGGGACGTTGAAACGAAAACGGGGGCCGAAGCCCCCGCGTTTGCGACCCCGGTGCGAGCCGGAATCAGCCCATCTTCAGGATCCAGTCCACCAGTTTGTTGATGTCGGCGTCGGGAACGGCCGCATTCGGGGGCATCGGCACCGCGCCCCAGGTGCCCGAACCGCCCTTCTTCACCTTTTCGGCGAGCTTGGCGGCGGCGCCTGCGTCGCCCTTGTACTTCTTGGCGACTTCCTTGTAGGCCGGGCCGACCGACTTCTTGTCGAGCTGGTGGCAGGCGGTGCAGTTGTACTTCTTCGCCATCGCGTCGTCGGCTTGCGCGACCGGCGCGGCGAACACGCCGGCAACCAGCGCGGCGGCAAGGATGGTGCGTTTGTTCATCTTGACTCCTTTTTACAATTCAAAAATCTGCTGCAACAAGCCATTAACGCATGAGGCGCCCGGCGGTTGACCGGGGATCCCGTGCGGCACCCCCGATCGGCCGGGGGGCTGGGGGGGTCAGTACACGTCGTGCTGCGTATTATAGATGTTGAACTTGCCCGTTGGCGTGACGAGGCGCTTGTCCTTGATCACGGTCTTTAGCTTTAGCGTCTTGTCGTCCACCACGACGATGGCCGACTCCTGCTCCTTGCCGTTCCACACCGAGAACCAGACTTCGTCGCCGGCCTTGTTGTATTCCGGCTGCACCACGCGCCGCACGCCGTCCTTGATGCCGGACCATTCGGCGATCGGCAGCACCTTGAAGGGCTTGTCCAGGTTCCTGATGTCGTACACCGCGATCGACTGGCTGATCTTGGCATCCGGGTTGAGCGGCGTGTCGACATAGAGATTCGTCGATTTCGGGTGGGTCTTGATGAACAAGGCCCCGCCGCCCTGGCCCTTCAGCGTGCGCACCACCGTCCAGGCTTCCTTCTTGCGCTTCACCGGGTCGGTGCCGATCAGCGAAATCGTCTCGTCGCCGAGGTGCGGGGTCGCCCACACCGGGCCGAACTTCGGGTCGACGAAGTTCGCGCCGCGCCCCGGGTGCGGGATCTTGCCGACGTCCACCAGCTTCATCAGCTTGTTGTCCCTGGCGTCGATGACCGCGATCTTGTTCGACTGGTTGGCCGCGACGAGGAAGTAACGCTTGGTGGAGTCCCAGCCGCCGTCGTGCAGGAAGCGCGCCGAGCCGATGGAGGTGATCTTGAGGTTGTTGATGTCGGCGTAATTCACCATCAGCGACTGGCCGGTCTCCTTCACGTTCACCACGAACTCGGGGTGGAAGTGCGAGGCGACGATGGCGGCGACCCGGGGCTCGGGGTGATATTCCTGCGTGTCCACCGTCATGCCGCGCGTGGAGACGATCTTCAGCGGCTCCAGCGTGTCGCCCTTCATGATGGTGAACTGCGGCGGCCAGTAGGAACCGGCGATCGCCAGCTTGTCCTCGTAGCCTTTGTACTTCGAGGTGTCGACCGAGCGGGCTTCCAGGCCGACCTTGATCTCGGCGACGTTGTCGGGCTTGTCCATCCACAGGTCGATCATGTTGATCTTGGCGTCGCGCCCGATCACGTAGACGTAGCGGCCGGAGGCTGAAGTGCGCGAGATGTGCACCGCGTAGCCGGTCTTGACGATGTTGATGATCTTCTTGGTGTCGCCGTCGATCAGCGCCACTTCGCCGGAATCGCGCAGCGTGACCGAGAAGATATTCTCGAGGTTGTAGGCGTTCATCTTCTTCTTCGGCCGGTCTGCGGGCTTGACGAGCACCTTCCACGAGGCCTTCATCTCCTTCATGCCGAACTCCGGCGGCGTCGGCGGCTCGTGCTGCAGGAAGCGCGCCATGATGTCGACGTCCTTCTCGGTCAGTTCGCCCGAGGAGCCCCAGTTCGGCATGCCGCCCGGGGAGCCGTAGTTGATGAACACCTTCAGGTAGTCGGTGCCGCGCGCCTGCGTGATGTCGGGCGTGAGCGGCTTGCCGGTGGCGCCCTTCCTCAGCACGCCGTGGCAGCCGGCGCAGCGCTCGAAATAGATCTGCTTGGCGCGCTCGAACTCGGAGGCCGAGAGTGGTGGCGCCTTCGGGCTTGAGACGTCGGGCGCCTCGCCCGGCTTAATGGGCACCGGGGCGCCCCGGTACATCATGTCTTCCTTCGGGGTGCCGGGGTGGATCGGCTTGTCCTTGCTCTGCCCGTGCGCCACCGTCATCGCGACGGCGGCGGCCACGGCGAGGGGAAGGACGCGGAGGGAAAAGGTTCGGGTTTTCATGACGTTTCCTCTGTGCGGATTGGATGGGTTCTGGGAAGCAATGTAGGCCCCAGGGACATAACCTGACTTAACCTGGATCAAGCATCGGCCGCCGGAGGCCGCGACGCGGCCGGCGCCGGCCGCACGACTCGCACGACTTCGGCGGCGCGTGCGGCCCGCTGCTCGCGTTTCACGCGTCGTTCGATCAGCGGGGCGCAGCGCCGGTCGCTGTAGTACGTCACCTGGCAATCGAGGCAGTAATGGCACTCGTTGGCGTTGATCTCGCCCGTCGGCCGGATCGCCCGCACCTCGCAGTCGTGGGCGCAGGTCTGGCAGGGGTGGCCGCATTCCTTGCGCCGGCGCAGCCACCAGTCGAACACGCGCATGCGCGCCGGGATCGCCAGCGCCGCGCCGAGCGGGCACAGGTACTTGCAGAAGAACTTGCGGTTCACCGCCGACACGGCGAGCAGTCCGGCGGCGTACAGCACGAACGGCCAGGCGCGGTCGAAGCGCAGCGTCACGGCTGTCTTGAAGGGCTCGATCTCGGCGCCGCGCACCGCATCGCCCATCGACTGCAGCGACACGCCGAAGAGCGCGAGCAGCACGAGGTACTTCACGCCCCAAAGCCGCTCGTGCACCACGTCCGGGAATTCGAACTGGCGCAGGCCGAAGCGCTGCGCCGCCGAGTTAATCAGTTCCTGCGCCGCGCCGAAGGGGCACAGCCAGCCGCAGTACACCCCGCGCCCCCAGAGCAGCAGCGTCATGGCGACGAAGCTCCAGAGGATGAACAGCAGCGGATCGATGAGGAAGGTCTCCCAGCGAAAGTCGTGCATCACCGCGTGCGCGAAGGTGAGCACATGCACCACGGATAGCTGCGCGAGCGCATAGATGCCGATGAAGCCGACGGTGTAGAGAAGGAAGGCGCGGCGCAGCGGCTCGAGCAGGCGCGGGCGCTGCGCGAGCGGATCCTGGAACAGCAGGATGATGAACAGCACCGCGAGGCCGGTCACGAGGACCGTGATCTCCGCGGTGCGCGCCTGCCAGACGCCGCGCCAGAGCGGTGCCTCTTCGGCCGGGGCCGTCGAGGGGGGCGTGGTCGTTGCAGCGAGGCCGGTGCCCGGGGACGCCTGCAGCGTGGCCGACGCCGTGCCGCCGACGGCGAGGCCGCGCGATTCGGCCACGCGCCGCGCCGCGCTCATCACCGTCTGGTTCTGCACCATGACGGTGATGGTGGCGCCGGAAATCGTGTCGATGGCGACGTGCCCGGGCCGCTCGGCGCCGATCGAGACGCGATCGAACACGCTCTTGCCGAGGTACTGCGCGGAGAACGCGTGCAACCGCTCTTCCGTGATGCCGACGGCGAGAATCGGTTCCTCGTGCTGGACGATCGACACGCCGCGAATGCGACCCTCGAGGTCGAAGCCGATCAGGCTGTCGATCGGTCGACCGGAGTAGGCCGGAATGCGCACCACGTCCGAGCTGAGGAACGCCCAGCCGACGAGGCGTTCACCGGCGAGGACCGCCGCTGCGGGCGGATCGCCTTCGATGGCGCCGAAACGCGTCGCTTCCGGAAACCAGTTTCGCAACTGCGGATGCTGCGCGTCGATGGGCGCGGCGCCGAGGCAGGTGCTCCATGCCAGGACGAGAACGAGCAGGACGCGAAAGACGGCCATTCGCCAATCTGCCCCGCGCAGCGACCGTCGCCTTGACGCCGATCAAAGGGCGGGCCGGATCGGGGGGGCAGCATCGACCGGGCCGCCGGCCCCCACCATGCCCGCAAACCGCATTCGATTGTTCGTCTTCCTGTGCGCCGCCCTGGCGACGGGTGCGCTGCGCGCCGCGGCCCTGACCGAGGCGCGCCCGCTCATGGGCACGGTGGTCGAGGTGGCCGCGGACGGGGCATCGCGGGACGCCCTGTCAGTCGCGTTCGACGCGGCGTACCGCGAGATGCAGCGGCTCTCGGACATGATGAACCACTACGATCCGGCGAGCGTGGTGTCGGCGATCAATGGCGCTGCCGGGCGTGGCGCCGTCGCGACGCCGCCGGAACTGTTCGCGGTGCTCGGCATGGCGCAGACGCTCTCGGCGCAAACCGGTGGCGCGTTCGACGTCACGGTCGGGGCGCTGCGCGGCTGGCGCTTTCGCAGCGACGAGGCGCGCATTCCGCCCCCGCCGGAACTCGCGGCACAGCGCGCGCGCGTGGGCTGGAAGGGGCTGCACATCGACCCGGCCGGACGGCGCGCCGCGCTGGCCGAAGCCGGCATGCGGATCGACCTGGGCGGGATCGCGAAGCTCTACATCCTGCACGCGGGCATGCGCGTGCTTGCCGCCCGCGGCATCGAGCGCGCCCTGGTGAACGGCGGCGGTGACGTCGAGGTGCGCGGCGGCACGCCGGAGCGACCCTGGCGGGTCGGGGTGCGCGACCCGCGTGCGCCGGAACGCCTGCTCGGCGTGCTCGAGCTTCGCGACGGCTTCGTTGCGAGTTCAGGCGACTACGAGCGCGCCTTCGTGCGCGACGGCGTGCGCTATCACCACATCCTCGATCCGCGCAGCGGCTATCCGTCGCAGGGCGCGCGCGGCGTCACGCTGACCGGCGGACCGCTCGAGGACCTGAACGGACTCGGCGTTGCGATCATGGTGCTCGGCGCGGAGACGGGCCGGCGCCTGCTGGCCGCGCGCCCCGGCGTGGAGGCGGCGATCGTCGAGCGCGACGGTGGCCTGTGGATGAGTCCGGGCTTCCGCGCGCAGCTGCGCGCTGAATAAGCGCGGCGTGCGCTACTTGCGAACCGTCGAGATGACGATGCGCAGGTCGCGTGCGCCGGGCGCCACTGGCGCCGATTCGCCCTCGAGGTCGCCGGCGGCGACGTTTGCGTTGCCGCTTTTCGAGATGCGCGCCGCGACGACCACCTGCGTCTGGCCGGAGAGCCGCGCCTGCGGCGTCATCGCCATGCCGTCGTCCAGGCGGAAGCTGTATGGCAGGTTGCGCACCTGCGTGCGCGCGACGGCGAGCGGCATGCGCGAGCCTTCCACCGGGCGCGCGAGCACGAAGACGACGTCGTCCGGCGCAACCTTTGCCGCAAGCGCCGGATCGAGGCTGACGGTGCCGAGGATCGCCTCCGGCCCGGCCACCGCCGCGGGCGCGGCCGGTGCGAGGGCGAGCATCGGCAGACCGGCGCGGCTGCGCGCATCGGCAATGCCGTCGCGCACGTTGGTCGTGAACTCGGACTCCGGCGGCAGCAGTGGCAGCAGCCGTTCCCAGTACGCCGCCGCGGCCTTGTAGTTCTTGCGCTCGAACTCGGCGGTGCCGGCAAGCGCGAGGCTCTTGCCATGGTCAGGATCGAGCGCAAGCGCCTGCTGCAGAAGGCGATAGGGCTCGCCCGCAAGCGTGCCGCCCGCGACCATTGCCAGCGCGTCGGCGTAATCGGCCAGCACGTCCGGGTCGGGGGGGATCAGGGCGAGCAGCTTTTCATAGGCGCGCACCGCCTCGGGGTAGCGGCCGAGCGCGCGCTGCGAGCGCGCGAGCATGAACCAGCCTTCGGCATCGGCGGGTTTCAACTCGAGGCGTGCCGCGAGCTTCGCGACCATCGCCTCAACGTCCTGCTGCGAGACATCATGCTTCGCCTGTGGCGCCGGCACCCGGGCCGCCGGGTCCAGCGCGGCCGGCGTGCCGATCAGCAGGTACAGGGCAATGGCGGCGACGGGCACGCCGAGCGCGAGGGCCAGTGCGGCGCGCGGGGCGCGCACCGCATCGGGACCGGGCGCCGGCGCGGCCTGCGGCGCGGCGCGCAGGTCCTCGACCAGCCGGCGCTCGATTTCGGCGCGGGATTCGGCGTGGCGCTCGGCGCTGACCAGGCCCTGCGCGCGCTCGGCGTCGAGTTCCGCGAGTTGCTCGCCGAGGATGGCTGCGCTGGAATCGACGCGCGCGTCGGGCGCGGCGCCCGGCCGGCGCTTGAGCAGGGGCTGGAGCAGGAACGCGAGTGCGCCGGCCACCAGCAGCGCGGCGCCAAGCAGGAAACCGGTCATGTCCCGTCCCGTCCCGGGCCGGGGGTGCCGAGCAGGGCCGCTGCGCGCGCCTGTTCCTCGGCATCGGGCGGCGCCTCGGCCGCCTGCCCGCGCCGGCGGCGCAGCGCGCCGAACAGCACGCCGAGCGCGGCGAGCAGCAGCACGAACGGGCCGGCCCAGAGCAGCAGCGTGGTCGCCTTGAACGGCGGGCGGTACAGCACGAAGTCGCCGTAGCGCGCGACGAGGTATTCGAAGATCTGCGCGTCCGTGCGGCCCGCCACCACCTGCTCGCGCACCGCGTTGCGCAGGTCGACCGCAAGCTCGGCGTTCGAGTCCGCCAGCGTCTGGTTCTGGCAGACCAGGCAGCGCAGCTCGTTGGAGAGTTCCTGCACGCGGCGGTCCACCGCGGGATCCGCGACGGGCGCGGGCTTCTGCGCGAGCGCGGGGCCGCAGGCGAGCGCGAACAGCAGCGCGGCGACGGCGAAACGATGCATCCGGACGCGGGCCACCGGACCGCCTACTTCTTCAGTTCCGCGACCAGCGGCAGGATCTTTTCCCGCACCAGGTCCTCGGTCACGATGCCGATGCGCTTGTAGCGGATCACGCCCTCGCGATCGATCACGTAGGTTTCCGGCACGCCGTAGACGCCGTAGTCGATGCCGATGCGCCCCTGCGCGTCGACCAGCGACAGGGTGTAGGGGTCGCCGAACTGCTTCAGCCAGGCTTTCGCCTCGTCGGTCTTGTCCTTGTAGTTCAGGCCGTAGATCGGCAGCACGTTCCGCTTCGCGAGATCGACGAGGACCGGGTGCTCCTCGCGGCACGAAACGCACCATGAGGCCCAGACGTTCAGCATCCACACCTGGCCCTTGAGGTCGGCGTTCGTCATCACCTTGTCGGGCTGGTGCAGTACCGGCAGGCTGAACAGCGGGGCCGGCTTGCCGATCAACGGCGAAGGCACCTCGCGGGGATTGAGCTTCAAGCCGACCCCGAGGAAGCCGACGACGACGAGAAAAAGCGCCAGCGGCAGCAGGAACTTCTTCAATCGGCCCCCCCGGCCGCGCCCTGCGCGAGGCCCGTTGCCTGCACGGCTTCCCGGCGACGCGCCGCCACGCGGTAGCGCCGGTCGATCACGGCGAGCATCCCGCCGAGCGCCATCACCACGCAGCCGAGCCAGATCCAGACCACCAGCGGCTTGTGGTGCAGGCGCAGGTTCCACGCGCCGCCTTCGAGCGGCTCGCCCATCGACACGTAGATGTCGCGCAACAGGGTGGAGTCGATGCCGGACTCGGTCATCGGCATGGTCTGCACGTCGTAGACGCGCTTCTCGGGCGTCAGCAGCGCCACGGGGCGGCCGTCGCGCGTCACGCGGATTGTCGCCCGCGCCGCGGTGTAGTTCGGCCCGCGCTGGTCGCGCAGTGCCTCGAAGTGGAAGTCGTAGCCGGCGATCGAGGCGGTCTCGCCCGCGGACAGCTTCACGTCGAGTTCCGACTCGAAGGCCTTCACCGCGGTGACGCCGAGCACGAACAGGCCTACACCGACGTGCGCCAGCAGCATGCCGCAGAAGGCCGCGCCGAGGCTGCGCACGCGCGACGCAAGCGGCAGCATGGCCGGCTGCGCGCGCCAGCGCGCCACCAGCGCGGTGGCGCAGGTGGCGAAGATCCAGCCCGCGAGCAGGAAGCCGAGGGCCGCAAGCGGGCGCCAGCTGCCGAGCACCAGGGGCAGCAGCAGCGCTGTGGCGACCGCCACGCCGGCCGCCCAGCGCAGTCGCACCGCGATCTCCGGCAGCCGCGCTTCCTTCCAGCGCACCAGCGGCCCGATCCCCATGAGAAAGAGCGCCGGCGCCATCAGCGGCGCAAACACCGAATCGAAATACGGCGGGCCGACCGAGATCTTGCCCAGGCCGAGCGCGTCGAGGAAGAGCGGATACAGCGTGCCCAGCATCACGGTGCTCGCGGCCACCGCCAGCAGCACGTTGTTCATCAGCAGGAACGACTCGCGCGAGACCATCTCGAAGCGCCCGCCCAGGCCCACCTTCGGCGCGCGCCAGGCGAAGAGCGTAAGCGATGCGCCGATGACCACGACGAGGAAGCCGAGGATGAAGATGCCGCGCTTCGGGTCGGTGGCGAAGGCATGCACCGAGGTGAGCACGCCCGAGCGCACCAGGAAGGTGCCGAGGAGCGATAGCGAAAACGCGAGGATCGCGAGCATCACGGTCCAGGCGCGGAACGCGCCGCGCTTCTCGGTCACCGCGAGCGAGTGGATCAGCGCGGTGCCCACCAGCCAGGGCATGAACGAGGCGTTCTCCACCGGGTCCCAGAACCACCAGCCGCCCCAGCCGAGTTCGTAGTAGGCCCAGTAGCTGCCCAGGGCGATGCCGAGCGTGAGGAAGATCCACGCCGCCACGGTCCAGGGGCGCGACCAGCGCGCCCAGGCGGCGTCCAGCCGGCCATCGAGCAGCGCGGCAATCGCAAAGGCGAAGGCCACGGAGAATCCCACGTAGCCCATGTAGAGCATCGGCGGGTGGAAGATCATGCCGGGGTCCTGCAGCAGCGGGTTCAGGTCGCGCCCGTCGGCCGGGCCGGGCAGCAGGCGATCGAAGGGGTTCGAGGTGAGCAGCATGAAGGCGTGAAAGCCGATGGCGATCAGGCCGAGCACGCCGAGGATGCGCGCCACCATGGGTTCCGGCAGGGTGCGCGAGAAGAACGACACCGCGACCATCCAGATGTTGAGCATCAGCACCCAGAGCAGCAGCGAGCCCTCGTGCCCACCCCAGACGCCGGAGATGCGGAACTCGAGCGGCAGCCTCGAATTGGAATGGTTGGCGACGTAGGCCACCGAAAAATCGTTCACGACGAATGCCCAGGTGAGCGCGGCGAAGGCGATGGCGACGAAGACGAACTGGCCCTGTGCCGCGGGCCGGGCGAGCGCCATCCAGGCCGTGTTGCCGCGCGCCGCGCCGATGATCGGCAGGGTGCCCTGCGCGATGGCGAGGGTCATCGCGAGGATGAGTGCAAAGTGGCCGAGTTCCGGGATCATTGCGTGCGCATCGCCTCTGCGGGGACATTCATGGTCTTCATCGCGCGCTCGTGGGCCTGCTTCGCCTTGTCGAGCGCCAGCGCCGCCTCCGGCGCCATGTAGTTCTCGTCATGCTTGGCGAGCACCTCGCGCGCCGTGAACACGCCGTCGGGGCCGAGCTGGCCCTGCGCGACCACGCCCTTGCCTTCCTTGAAGAGGTCCGGAAGGATGCCCTTGTAGACCACCGGCACCGCCTTCGCGGTGTCGGTGACGACGAAGCGCACCGTGACGCCGTCGGCGCCGCGTTTCACGCTGCCGGTTTCCACCAGTCCGCCGATGCGGAAGGTGCGCCCGGCCGGCGCCTTGTGCTCCGCGACCTCGGTCGGCGAGAAGAAGAACACCAGGTTCGACTGGAACGCGTTCAGCACCAGCGCGACCGCGACCGCGAGCAGGCCGATGCCCGCGACGATCGCAACAAGGCGCTGGTGGCGCGGCTTCATCG
This sequence comes from Burkholderiales bacterium, assembly GCA_036526195.1. Lineage (GTDB taxonomy): Bacteria > Pseudomonadota > Gammaproteobacteria > Burkholderiales > SG8-39 > DATCYZ01. Next base: position 9,193 of record DATCYZ010000030.1, on the reverse strand, counting down.
CGTGCCTCCGGCTTCATCCGGCAGGCGCGGGCCGCGCGCGAGCAGCCAGACCTCGACCAGGATGCAGGCGAGCGCCACGCCATAGCTGCCCCAGACATAGAGTCCGTAGCCGCCCATGTCGAGGAACGCGGACAGGCTCTCCCATTTCATGCCTGCCGGCCTCCGAGTTCCCGCACCCAGGCCGACTCGCGCTCGCGCTCGACGATGATGCGTCGCACGCGCGCGAGGCTCGCCGCAATGGAATACATCCAGGCCGCGAGCGCCATCAGCAGCATGCCGGCGAGCATGGTGGCGGCCATCGAGGGCGATTTCGTCAGGCTGACCGACGCCCCCTGGTGCAGCGTGTTCCACCACTGCACCGAAAAATAGATGATCGGGATGTTGATCACGCCGACAAGGGCGAGGAGCGCCCCGGCGCGGTCGGCGCGGCGCGGGTCCTCGATCGAGGCCTTGAGGGCCATGAAGCCGAGATAGAGGAAGAGCAGGATCAACTCGGAGGTCAAGCGCGCATCCCATACCCACCAGGTGCCCCAGGTGGGCTTGCCCCAGAGCGCGCCGCTCCACAGCGCGAGGAAGGTGAACATCGCGCCGGTGGGCGCGATCGCCGAGGCCATCATGCCCGAGAGGCGCGTCGACAGGACGAAGCCGAGCCCGCCCCAGAGGGCCATCATCAGGTAGAGGAACATCGACATCCACGCCGCGGGCACGTGCAGGAAGATGATGCGGTAGGACTCGCCCTGCTGGAAGTCGGTCGGCGCGACGAAGAAGCCGACGTACAGGCCGGCCGCGGCGAGCACCGCCGCGAGCACCGCGAAGTACGGAATCATGCGACCGGCGACGGGGTAGAAGGCCTGCGGCGAGGCAAGGCGAAGCCAAGCGCTGCCGCGGACTGGGTCGGCGCCGGGACCGGCGTCGTTGGAAGCCACTTGGGACCCTGCCCGGGAATGTGCGAAAGGCGTCATTTTAGTCCATGACAGACCGCAGCCCGCGGGGAACGTTCAATCCGGGCTCAGTCATGTGCGATGCGCAGCGCGGCGCAGGTGGCGAGTGGGGCGAACACCAGCGAAAAGGCGAGGAAGGCGCCGAGCAGGGACAGGTGCGCCTGCGAAGGCATGCCGATGAGCGCGGCGGTGACCGCGCCGGCGCCGAACACCAGCACCGGGACGTACAGCGGCAGCACCAGCAGGGCGAGCAGCACCGCCGCGCCGCGCGCCCCGAGCGTGAGCGCGGCGCCCACCGCGCCGATCAGGCTGAGCACCGGCGTGCCGAGCGCGAGCGACAGCACCAGCACGCCGAGCGCTTCCGCGGGCAGGTCGTACTGCACGCCAAGGACCGGCGCGATCAGGGTGAGCGGCAGGCCCGAGACCAGCCAGTGCGCGCTGATCTTGCCCGCGACGATGCCGCCCAGCGGCTGCGCGCCGATCAACATCTGCTCGAGGCTGCCGTCGGCGTGGTCCGAGGCAAACAGCCGGTTCAGGGAGAGCATGGCCGCGAGCAGCGCCGCCACCCAGACCACGCCCGGCCCGATGGCGCGCAACTGGTTCGGCTCGGCGCCGGTGCCCAGGGGAAACAGGCTTGCGACGATGACGAAGAACACCAGCACCTGCGCCACGTCGCCCTTGCGACGGAAGGCAAGCCGCAGGTCGCGGGCCAGCACCGCGGCAAAGGCTTCGAGCATCGCGCCTCAGCCCCCGAGGTCCACGCGCTGCGCGCCGGGCGCGTCGAAGGCCGCGTCCTGGTGCGTGGTCAGCACCGCGCTGCCGCCCGCGGCGAGGTGCGCGCCGATCAGCGCGGTCACCGTGCCGACGGCCTCGACGTCGAGCGCGGCGAGCGGCTCGTCGAGGATCCACAGCGGCGCGCTTGCCGAGAGCGCGAGGCGCGCGAGCGCCGCGCGTCGTTTCTGGCCCTGCGAGAGCACCCGTGTCGGCAGGTGCGCGCGGCCTTCGAGGCCGAGGCGCGCGAGCGCAGCCGCGCGCGCCGCCGGCGTGGCGGCGATGCCGGCAAGGCGCAGCGCGAAGGCAAGGTTCTCGTCCGCGCTCAGGTCGTCCTTCAGGCCGTTGGCGTGACCGATCCAGGCGAGCCGGCGGGTCCATGCTTCGCGCTGCCCGGCGATGTCCTCGTCCGCCCAGGTGAGCGTACCGGCGGCCGGGGTCGCCAACCCGCACAGGATGCGCAGCAGGCTCGTCTTGCCGGCGCCCTTGGCGCCGGCGACGCGCAGCAGCGTGCCGGGAGGGAGCGCGAAACCGAGGTCGCGAAAGAGCAACCGGCCGCCGCGCTCGCAGGCGAGCGAGTCGGCCTTGAGCATGGTGCGCGAACGATAGCAGAGCGTGGCAGCGCGGGCTTGCGCGGCGTCAATTCCGGCGGCGCAGGGCGCTTGCCGCCCAGAGGGCGCAGGCGAGCACCACCACCGCGCCGCCCTGGTGCGCTGCGCCCAGCGTCACCGGCACCGCGGCGAGCAGCGTCGCGATGCCGAGCGCCACCTGCGCGCCGGTGGCGACCAGCAGCGCGTGGCAGGCGAGGCGCGCCCCCGCAGGCAGGTCGGCGCGCATCGCGCGCCACCAGAACCAGGGCACGGCGAAGATCAGCAGCCAGGCGATGCCGCGATGCACGAACTGCACCGTGGCCATGTTGTAGAGGAAATTGCGCCACCAGGGTTCGAGCATCAGGATCTCCGGCGGGACCAGGTGCCCGTTCATCAGCGGGAAGGTGTTGTAGGCCTTGCCGGCGCGCAGCCCGGCGACGAAGCCGCCCGTCAGCGCCATCAGGAAGACCACGGCGACGAGCACGAGCGCGGCCGTCGCGAGCGGCGTCGGGCGCGCGCTACGCCTGCGCGTCGCGCCGAGCAGCGCGAGCGCAACCCACAGCTCGGCGGCGAAAATCGCTAGCGCGAGGCCGAGGTGCGCCGTGAGGCGAAAGTGGCTGACGCGCGGGTCCTCGACAAGGCCGGACATCACCATGTACCAGCCCATGGCGCCCTGCAGCGCGCCGAGGACGAAGATGCCGGCGAGCTGCCAGGCCAGGCGCGCATCGATGCGACGGCGCAGCAGGAACCAGGCGAAGGGCACGAAGTACACGAGCCCGATGACGCGCCCGAGCAGCCGGTGCAGGTACTCCCACCAGAAGATGCGCTTGAAGCCGTCGAGGTCCATGTCGAAGTTCACCAGCCGGAACTCCGGGGTCTCGCGGTACTTCGCGAACAACTCCTGCCAGGCCGCGTCGGAGAGCGGCGGCAGCGCGCCGACCAGCGGCTGCCATTCGACGATCGAAAGGCCGGAATGCGTGAGCCGGGTCACCCCGCCGACCACGACCATGGCGAACACCAGCGCCGCGCAGAGGAAGAGCCAGGCGGCCACGGCGCGGCGGTCGTCGTCGGTCATCGGAGGTCGGTACCGGGCATCAGATTCAGGCCGCGAGTGTATCGCCCGGGGGCCGGACCCGTTTGACGGTCATCAAGCGCCGGCACGGACGGGCGGCGCTCGAAACACCGTTCCACGGCGCTTCGCGACGCGCTACAGTCGCACTCGAACCCGTCTTCCGGAGACCGCCCATGAAGATCGACACCCGCATCGCGCAATCGCACCCCGACATGACCGCCTGGCGTCGCGACATCCACGCCCATCCCGAGCTCGGCTTCGAGGAACAGCGCACCGCGGCCCTGGTCGCGAAGACGCTGAAATCCTTCGGCATCGAGGTGCACGAAGCGGTGGGGCGCACCGGCGTGGTCGGCGTGCTGAAGGCCGGGTCGGGCAAGCGCACCATCGGCCTGCGCGCCGACATGGACGCGCTGCCGATCGACGAAGGCAACAGCTTCGCGCACCGCTCGACCCATGCCGGGCGCATGCACGCCTGCGGCCACGACGGGCACACCGCGATGCTGCTCGGCGCCGCGAAGTACCTCGCCGCGACCAAGGCCTTCGACGGCACGGTGCACTTTATCTTCCAGCCGGCGGAGGAGGGGCTTGGCGGGGCGCAGGCGATGATCGCAGACGGCCTGTTCGAGCGCTTTCCCTGCGAGTCGGTGTTCGGCATGCACAACCGCCCGGGCCTTCTGGTCGGGAAGTTCGCGGTACGCGGCGGGCCGATGATGGCCGGCGGCGCCTTCTTCGACATCGACATCGTAGGCAAGGGCGCGCACGGCGCGCGCCCGGAGTCGGGGGTGGATCCGGTGGTGGTGGCCGCGCACCTGACCACCGCGCTGCAGACCATCGTCTCGCGCAACGCCCCGCCGGTGGAGACCGCGGTGGTCTCGGTGACGAAGATCCACAGCGGTGAGGCCTACAACGTGATCCCGCAGACCGCGCGGCTCTCGGGCACGGTGCGCGCCTTCTCGCGCGAGGTGATGGCGCTGGTCGAGCGCTCGATGAAGCGCATCTCGAAGGGCGTGGCCGAGGCCTTCGGCGCGCAGGCGAGCGTCGATTTCCGCGTCATCTTCGCGCCCACGGTGAACAACGTGGACGAGGCCGAGTTTGCCGCGGCGACCTGCGTCGAGCTGGTCGGCGCCGGCAATGTCGAGCGCAACCCGCCGCTCATCATGGCCTCGGAGGATTTCTCGTTCATGCTGGAGAAGGTTCCGGGCTGCTACTTCAACATCGGCAACGGCGCGGGCGAAGGCTCCTGCGAGGTGCACAACCCGGCCTACGACTTCAACGACGACGCGTTGCCGCTCGGGGCGAACGTGCTCGCGCGCATCGTCGAGAAGAAGCTGGCGCGCGCCTAGCCTGCGGTGCTCCTCCGGTTCATCAGGGCCCTGTTGAGGCCGACCACCGGCCCCGACACCCCGACCGCCGGCGTGCGCTCGATCCGCACCTACCGGGGCTACGAGGATTACGTCCGCCACCAGTCGGCCAAGCTTGCGACGCTAGACCTCGCCGGGTACGACGCGGAGTTCGAGGCCGCGCTGGGCGCGCGGCTCGCCACGCTTGCGGAAGTTCGTCCCGGCGCCAGCGTGCTGTGCCTCGGTGCGCGAAGCGGTGCCGAGTGCCGGGCGTTTTCGGCCCGGGGCTGCTTCGTCGTCGGCCTCGACCTGAACCCGGGCGCCGACAACCGCTGGGTGCTGCCCGGGGATTTCCACGCCCTGCAGTGGGCGGACAATTGTGTTGACCTCGTGTACTGCAATGCGCTCGACCATGCGCTCTAACTGGATTCGGTGCTCGCGGAAGTCCGCCGCGTGCTGAAGCCCGGTGGCCGCTTCATCGCGGAAATCGCGCTGGGCTCGCTCGATGAGGGCGGGCGCGGCCCCGGCGAGTACGAGAGCACCTGGTGGAAACGCGCCCGGGACGTGACGGACGCGATCGCGCGGCAGGGCTTCACGCCCGGGGCCAGCCAGGCGTTCCGCTTTCCCTGGAACGGCACGCAGGCGGTGTTTCGCAAGGACGGGCCGGGCGTTGCGCCGAGTGCGCACCATAAGTAACATATAAGTTACTATATGGGGTCGGGCGGCGTCCGCTTCGCCCGCGTCAAACTTCGTGATGTCCCCGCGCCTTGTTCCGGTGTCCACTACCCGGTCAGTATACTGAGCGAATTCAACACCTTTCCGGTCGAACCGGGCCTCCCCACATGCGTTACGCCGCCGTCCTGCGCAGCCTGCTGTATGCCGCCATGGCGCTCGTGCTGGCGGGCGGCTGGGCGGTCATGTACCTGCAGAGCCGGGCCGCGGACCCGCGCACCGCGAGCGAGATCCTCGCCACCCTGCGCCAGCTCGGCGAGGCCGATGCGCGCTGGAATGACCGGCTGATCGGCCTGCGCGCCGGCACGGTGCCGGAGGCCGAGGCGTCGCTGCCGCCGCGGGGCTTGGGCAGCCTGATCGCAAACCTGGAAGTGAAGGGCCTGCAACTGACCCCGCCGCTTGGTGGCTACGAAATCACGGCGCTCAAACTGGCGTTCAAGGAGAAGTCGATTCTGATTCGCCGTTACGCCGCGGCGAAGTCCGAACTCACCTTCCAGGCCGCGTACTTCAGCTCGACCGGCCCGCGGCTCGACACCCTGATGCGCTCGTTCGAGCGCTCGTTCTTGGCGGCCCTGGACGAGGCGGAACTCTGGCGCACCGCGCTGATCTTCTATTCCGGATTCCTGCTCGTGGTGCTGGTCTGGTTCGCCTTCCGGCTGACCCAGACCCTGGGCGAGATCCGGCGCATCAACCTTGCGCTCAAGGACGCCAACGAAAGCCTCGAGCAGCGCGTTACCGAGCGCACCAGGGAGCTGTCCGAGACCCTCGAGCGCCTGAAGGAATCCGAGGCGATGCTGGTGCAGAGCGAGAAGATGTCCTCGCTCGGCCAGATGGTGGCGGGGCTTGCGCACGAAGTGAACACGCCGCTCGCCTACGTGAAGTCGAGCCTGGACGCGGTGCGCGGCCAGATCGCGAATACCGGACGCCTGGCGACCGAGGTGGAGCAGCTGATCGGCCTGCTCGAATCCGAGGGCGTCGACGAGGATGCGCTGGCCTCGCAGTTCGCCACCGTCAAGGAACTTCTCGGGGCGGGCGAGGAAGGCGGCGCGCTCGAAGGCATCGACCGTCTGGTCGGCGACGGGCTGCACGGCGTCGGGCAGGTGGCGGAACTGGTCGCCAACCTGAAGAATTTCAGCCGGCTCGACCGGGCCAAGGTCGCGCGCGTCAACCTGAACGAAGGCCTCGAGAGCGCGCTGGTGATCGCGCGTCACGTGCTCGCCGGGCGCACCGTGAAGAAGTACCTCGGCAACCTGCCCAAGGTGACGTGCTCGCCCTCGCAGGTGAACCAGGTGTTCCTCAACCTGATCACCAACGCCGCGCAGGCGACACCGGAGGAGGGCACCCTCCTGGTGCGCACGCTGGTGCGCGACGCGGAACACGTGGCCGTCGAGGTTGTTGACAACGGCCACGGCATGCCGCCGGAGGTGCTCAAGCGGATCTTCGATCCGTTCTACACCACCAAGGAAATCGGCAAGGGCACGGGGCTCGGATTGTCGATCTCCTACAAGATCATCCAGGAGCACGGCGGCACGATCGAGGTCGCGTCCGAGCCGGGCAAGGGCACACGCTTCACGGTGATCCTGCCAGTGAAGCCGCCCGCCGCTGCACCGGCGTCGTGACCCCCGAGCGCATCGGCAAGTACGACGTGCTCGCGCCGCTCGGCGAAGGCGGCATGGCCGTGGTGTGGCGCGGTTTCGACCCGGTGATCCGGCGCCCGGTGGCGCTCAAGGTGCTGGCCAAGTCCGACCTGCTGGCCGCCGGTGACAGTTCGCTGCTGGAGCGCTTCCGTCGCGAGGCGCAGGCCGCCGGCAACCTGCTGCACCCGAACATCGTCGCGATCTACGAGTACGGCGAGGACGACGAGCGCGCCTTCATCGCCATGGAACTGGTCGAAGGCCAGTCGCTGCAGGACCACCTGCGCAGCGGCTGGCGGCCGGAGGCGACCACGCTGCCGCAGGTGCTCGAGCAGATGCTCGAGGCGCTCGATTTCTCGCATTCGCGCAACGTGATCCATCGCGACATCAAGCCCGGCAACATCCTGATCAGCAACATGGGCGTGGCCAAGATCAGCGACTTCGGCATTGCGCGCATCGAGCGCTCGAACGTCACGCAGGCGGGCGAGGTCCTCGGCACGCCGTTCTACATGGCCCCGGAGCAGTTCAACGGGCAACCGGCGGATGAGCGTTCCGACATCTATGCCGCCGGCGTCATCGTCTACGAAGTCCTCACCGGGCGTCGGCCGTTCGACGGCCGCGGCGGGCGCCTGCTCAAGCAGGTGCTGGAGGAATTGCCGGCCGCGCCCTCCAGCCTGCAGCCCGACCTGCCGGCCGCGGGCGACGCGGTGATCCTCAAGGCGCTGGAGAAGGATCCGGCGGCGCGCTACCAGAGCGTGCACGATTTCGTCGACGCGCTGCACACGGTGTTCCCGAAGAAACCGGATCGCCCGCAACCGGCGGGCGCAGCCGCCGGCACCACGGTGCCGAATACGGGATCGGGCGCTGCCAAGCGCGTCGCCGGCAACCTCGGCGCGTTGCGCCGCGCCATTGGCGCGCAGGGGTCGGGGTCGGCGACCTCAACGAAAAGCGGCGCCACGTCGGCGACGACGGCCGGCGCGCGCGCGAAGCCGCCCGCGCCGCGCCGCATCAAGCCCGCGGTGCTCTGCGTGGACGACGAGAGCCGCGTGTTGAACGCGCTTGGCTTCCTGCTGAAGGATCGCTACGCGGTGACCACCGCGGACAGCGGGGCGAAGGCGCTCGAACAGCTCAAGACAAGCCGTTTCCACGTGCTGGTGAGCGACCAGCGCATGCCCGGCATGACCGGCGTCGAACTCCTCGGCGAGGCGCGCACGCTCGCGCCGGGCACGGTGCGCATCCTGCTCACGGGGTACTCGGACCTCGCCGCCATCGTCGGCTCGGTGAACGAGTCCGAGGTCTTCCGCTTCGTCTCCAAGCCCTGGCAGCAGGAGGCGTTGCTCGCGACGCTCGAGGAGGCGGTGGACGTGGCGATCGCCCTCGAGGCGAGCCCGCCGCCGACGGCACCTGCCGCGGGCGGCGCCGAATTCGTCGCGCTGGTGCTCGAGGACGAGGCGACCGCGCGCGCGGTGCGCCAGATTGCCGGCAGCGCCTGCAAGGTGCTGCACGCGCCGCGGCTCGACGATGCGCTCGAGGCGCTCGCGAAACACGAGGTCGCAGTGCTGATCGCCGACCTGGAATCGCAGAAGGTCGACCACACCACGCTCTTCAAGGTGCTCAAGGCCGAGCACCCGCAGTCCCTCGTCATCGTGACCACGACCAGCTCGGATTCGGAACTCATCATCGAGCTGATCAACGAGGCGCGCATCTTCCGCTTCATCAACAAGCCGGTGAACCTGACGCTGCTCGGCAGGCACCTCGCCGCGGCGCTCGAGCGCTACCAGGCATTTCGCAAATCGCCCGGCCTGCTGCGTGCGCAGGCGGCGAAACGGGCGCAGGATTCGTCCGCGGGACGTTCGCTCCTCGAACGGCTGAAGTCGCTCGGCGCGCGCTTCACTTCCGCGATCAAGGGCTGAGGACCGGCATGGCGAATGCAGTACCCGAGGGCTTTCGCGTCCTCAATCTGGGCAACAACCCGTTCATCGAGGCCAACGGGCCGCTGTACGGGCGCATGGACGGCGAGCGCTTCGTGCTCGGCTTCCTGTGCGAGGAACGCCACTGCAACCCGATGATGGCCTGCCACGGCGGCATGCTGGCGACGCTGGCCGACATGCTG